>JAOPWG010000039.1 GCA_025965775.1 Modestobacter sp.
ACGTAGACGTCCTTGGTCGGGGCCACGTTGTAGTCGGCCGGCAGGGCCGGCTGCCCCTCGGCGGCCACCGCCTCGAACTCGACGACCAGGTCCTCCGGTCGGCGGCTGGCGGCGTAGCGACCACACACGGCGATCTCCTCCCGGACGACACGACGGGACCGAGCCTAGGTGCGCCCACCGACGGATGCGCCGGTTCGCGGCCCCGGCGTGACTGCCGGCTGCCCGCAGGGGTAGGTGTGGACGAGGACAGATCCCGCGCGACACGACGGAGGACACCGCACCGTGACCACCACCCAGTCCCCCTCGGCGGAGCAGCCGAAGACCGCCAGCACGGAGCACCCCGGGACAGCCGACGGCGCCCGGAAGTACGCGACGGTCAACCCATACACCGGGAAGACCGAGAAGGAGTTCCCCTTCCTGGACAGCAGCGAGGTGGACGGCGTCGTCGAGCGGGCACACACCGCGTTCCTCGAGTGGCGCCGCCGGTCGGCCGAGGACCGCGCGGTCGTCGTGCGCCGGGCCGCCGAGCTGATGCTCGAGCGCCAGGACGAGTTCGCCGCCCTCATCACCACGGAGATGGGCAAGCGGATCCAGGAGGCCGCCGGAGAGGTGCAGCTGGCGGCCAGCATCCTGGCCTACTACGCCGACAACGGCCCCCGCTTCCTGGCGCCCAAGCCGATCGACGTGATGGCCGGCGAGGCCGTGGTCGTCAACGAGCCGACCGGCGTCATCCTGGCCATCGAGCCGTGGAACTACCCGCTCTACCAGGTGGTCCGGGTGGCCGGGCCGAACCTCACCCTGGGCAACACCATCCTGCTCAAGCACGCCGAGAACAACCCGCAGTGCGCGCTGGCGCTGGAGCAGCTGTTCCGGGACGCCGGGGCGCCCGAGGGCGTCTACACCAACCTCTTCCTGCAGATCGCCGACGTCGAGCAGGTCATCGCCAACCGGCACGTGCAGGGCGTCACCCTGACCGGCAGCGAGCGGGCCGGCAGCAGCGTCGCCCAGTTGGCCGGCAAGCACCTGAAGAAGTCGGTGCTGGAGCTGGGCGGCAGCGACCCGTTCATCGTCCTCGACGCCCCCGACCTGGGGAGGACGGTCAAGGCAGCGACCATGGCGCGCATGGCCAACACCGGCCAGGCCTGCATCGCCGCCAAGCGGATCATCGTGCTCGACGAGGTCTACGACGACGTGGTCGCCGGCCTCACCCAGGCCTTCGCCACCTTCACCCCCGGCGACCCGGCCGACCCGGCGACCACGCTGGGCCCGCTGTCCACCGAGCGCGCCGCCCAGGACCTCGCCGCCCAGATCCAGGACGCCGTCGACAAGGGGGCCACCGTGCTGGCCGGCGGCGGCCGGCCCGACCACGACGGCGCGTTCGTGGAGGCGACGCTGCTGGCCGACGTGACCCCGGACATGCGGGCCTACCACGAGGAGCTCTTCGGGCCGGCCGCCGTCATCTACCGGGCGGCCGACGAAGAAGAAGCCGTCGCGCTGGCCAACAACAGCGACTTCGGGCTCAGCGCCGCCGTCTACGGCAGCGACGTCGAGCGGGCCCGCGCGGTGGCCGACCGGCTGGAGTCCGGCATGGTCTGGATCAACCAGCCCTCCGGCTCCTCCCCCGAGCTGCCCTTCGGCGGCGTGAAGCGGTCCGGCTACGGCCGGGAGCTGTCCGAGCTGGGCATGTTCGAGTTCGCCAACCGCCGGCTGGTTCGCACCATGCCCGCGAAGAAGGCCGGCGCCGCCGCGGCGCCGGCCGCCGGCTGAGCACGGGCGGCCCGGGACACCGGTGATGACCCAGCGGCGTCCCGGGCTGCCATCCTCTGCACCCATGAGGTTCTCCACCATCGTCGAGCTCGGCGGGAAGACGGCCACCGGCATGGAAGTACCGCCGGAGGTGGTCGAGGCCCTCGGTGCCGGCAGGAAGCCCCCCGTGCGGGTCACGGTCGGCGGGTACACCTACCGGAGCACCATCGCCAGCATGGGCGGGCGCTTCCTCCTGCCGCTGAGCGCCGAGCGCCGCGCGGCGGCCGGCGTCGCCGCCGGGGACCGCGTCGAGGTCGACGTGGAGCTGGACACCGAGCCGCGGACCGTCGAGGTGCCGGCCGACCTGACCGCCGCGCTGGACGCCGAACCGGCTGCCCGCGCCCGCTTCGACGCGCTGTCCTACAGCGCGCAGCTCCGTCATGTGCTCGCGGTCGAGGGCGCCAAGGCCGAGGCGACGCGCGGCCGCCGGGTGGCCGGCGTCGTAGCGGGTCTGCTCGGGGGATGAACACGGGCGGGCAGGATGGGGCCATGGACGAGGTGTGGACGACGCCGTGCGCGGGCGGGCCGGTGGACGCCGTCGTCACGCTGCCCGGCTCCAAGTCGATCACCGCGCGGGCCCTGGTGCTGGCCGCGCTCGCCGACGGGCCGAGCCGGCTGGTCCGCCCGCTGCGTGCGCGCGACACCGACCTGATGGCCGCCGGCCTGCGGGCCCTGGGGGTCGGCATCGCCGAGGACGGGGCCGACTGGCTGATCACCCCCGGACCGCTGCGTGGGCCGGCCGAGGTCGACGCCGGCCTGGCCGGCACGGTGCTCCGTTTCCTCCCGCCGGTCGCCGCGCTGGCCACCGGCCCGGTGCGGCTGGACGGTGACGTCCGGCTGCGGGAACGGCCCAATGCCGGCCTGATCGACGGGCTGCGCCGGCTGGGCGTCGAGGTCGACGACGGCGGGCGGGGCCGCGCGCCGTTCACCGTGCACGGCACGGGCGCGGTGCGCGGCGGCCCGGTGACCGTCGACGCCAGCGAGTCCAGCCAGGTGGTCTCCGGCCTGCTGCTGGCCGCCCCCCGGTTCACCGCCGGCATCGACCTGGCGCTGACCGGCGCCGTGCCCTCCCTGCCGCACGTGGAGATGACCGTCCGCACCCTCGCCGAGCACGGCGTCGCGGTCGCGGCGACCGACCGCGGCTGGCGGGTCTCCCCCGGGCCGGTCGCCGCACTGGACCGGGTCGTCGAGCCGGACCTGTCCAACGCCGCGCCGTTCCTGGCCGCAGCGCTGGTGACCGGCGGCCGGGTGACCGTGCGCGACTGGCCGACCGACACCACCCAGCCCGGCGCGCAGCTGGACCGGTTGCTGACCGCCATGGGGGCCGACGTCGTCCGCACCGCCGAGGGGCTGCAGGTGACCGGCGGTCCGCGGATCGCACCGCTGACCGCCGACCTGGGGGCCGTGGGTGAGCTGACGCCGGTGCTGGCCGCGCTGTGCGCGCTGGCGGACGGACCGTCCCGGCTGACCGGCATCGCCCATCTGCGCGGCCACGAGACCGACCGGCTGCAGGCGCTCGACGAGGTGCTGACCGCGGTCGGCGCCTCCGTCGAACAACTGCCCGACGGCCTCGTCATCACCCCGGGCCGCCTGCGCGCCGCCCGGCTGGACTCCTACGCCGACCACCGGATGGTGATGGCCGCCGCCGTCCTGGGGCTGGCCGTCGAGGGCGTCGAGCTGGTCGATCCGGGCGCGGTCGGCAAGACGCTGCCGGACTTCCCCGACCGGTGGGCCGGGTTGCTGGGCCGGCCGGCGGTGGCGGGCCGGTGAGCCGGCGGTGAGCCGCCGGATGGACAGCCGGTCCGACGAGGACGACGTCCGCGTCCGGGCGTCCCGGCACGGGTCGCGGCCGCGGACGCGCCAGCGCCCGGCGCACGAGGCGGCCGTCCCCGGGCTGGTCGTCGCGGTGGACCGCGGCCGGATGACGGTGCGCGTCGAGGGGCC
>JAOPWG010000077.1 GCA_025965775.1 Modestobacter sp.
CGGAGCCGTTCGAGTCCGGCGGGATGTCGCTGATCCCGGTGCCGCTCTCCGAGGAGGAGGTGGACCGCTACTACCAGGGCATGTCCAACGCCTCGCTGTGGCCGCTCTACCACGACGTAGTGGAGAAGCCGGAGTACCACCGCGCCTGGTGGGACACCTACGTCCAGGTCATCAAGCGTTTCGCGGAGCGCGCCGCAGCAGTGGCCGCCGAGGGCGCGATCGTCTGGGTGCACGACTACCAGCTGCAGCTGGTGCCGGCGATGCTCCGGCAGCGTCGCCCGGACCTCACCATCGGCTTCTTCCTGCACATCCCCTTCCCGCCCTACGAGCTGTTCACCCAGCTGCCCTGGCGCTCTGCGATCGTCGAGGGCCTGCTCGGTGCGGACCTGATCGGTTTCCAGCAGCCCAGTGGCGCGTCCAACTTCGTGACCCTGGCCCGGCGGTTGCACGACCTGCCGACCAAGGGCAGCACGGTCAGCTACGACGGCCGCACGGTGACCGCCAAGGCCTTCCCCATCTCGATCGACGCCGCCGCCTTCGACGAGCTGGCGAGCTCACCCGAGGTGCTGGCCCGGGCCGCGGAGATCCGCGAGGAGCTGGGCCAGCCGAAGAAGATCGTGCTCGGTGTGGACCGGCTGGACTACACCAAGGGAATCGCCGTGCGGCTCGAGGCCTTCGAGGAGCTGCTCGAGGAGGGTGTCCTGGAGGCGCCGGCCACCGTGCTGGTGCAGGTGGCCACACCCAGCCGGGAGCGCGTCGAGCACTACGTGACCATGCGCGAGACCATCGAGCAGCAGGTCGGGCACATCAACGGCGTGTACGGCTCGATCGCCGGGACGGCCGTGCAGTACTTCAACCAGTCGATGCCCCGCGAGGAGCTGGCCGCGCTGTACCGGGCGGCCGACGTCATGCTCGTGACGCCGTACCGCGACGGCATGAACCTGGTGGCCAAGGAGTACGTGGCCGCCCGCGGAGACCTGGGTGGGGCGCTGGTGCTCAGTGAGTTCGCCGGCGCCGCCGCCGAGTTGAAGCAGGCCTTCCTGGTCAACCCGCACGACATCGCCGGGGTGAAGGCCCAGCTGGTCCGGGCGCTGCGGATCGAGCCGGCCGAGGCGGCCAAGCGGATGCGTGCCATGCGCCGGCACCTGTTCCGGCACGACCTGGACCACTGGGCGACCTCGTTCATCGACTCGCTGCAGGCGCAGGCGTGACGATGGCGGCGCTGGACCCGGCGCTCGGGCGGGCCCTCGACGCGCTGCTCCCCCAGCGTCCGCTGCTGCTGGCCAGTGACTACGACGGGGTGCTGGCCCGGCTGCGCGACGACCCGGCCGCGGCGGTCCCCGAGCCCGGCATCGGCGAGCTGCTGTCCCGGCTGGCTACGGTGTCCGGCGTGACGGTCGCGCTGGTCAGCGGCCGCGGCGTCGACGACCTGCGGACGACGAGCGGCCTGTCCGGGCCGTACCGCTGGGTGGGCAGTCACGGGGCGGAGTTCGGGGGCCCGATCGTCGGGGAGCCGGCCGCGCGCCGGGACGCCCTGGCCGCCGCGCTGGTGCCGATGGTCGACGCCGTCCCCGGTGCCCGGCTGGAGGTGAAGCCGGCCAGCGTGGCCGTGCACGTGCGCACCGTGGCCCACCCGGCCGCGGCCGAGCGGCTGCTCGCCGACGTGGCCGCCGGCCCGGGGGCGGACCCGGCGCTGACCGCCAAGCCCGGCAAAGCGGTGCTGGAGCTCGCCGTGACCGACGCCGACAAGGGCTCGGCGGTGACCCGGCTGGCGGCCGAGCTCGACGCCGCGGCGGTCCTGTACCTGGGCGACGACGTGACCGACGAGGACGCCTTCGGGGCGCTTGCGCCCCCCGCGGTCACGGTGAAGGTGGGCGACGGGGAGACCGCGGCCCGCTTCCGGGTGGCGGACCTGGCCGGCGTGCGCGCCGTCCTCGAACGACTGGCCGACGGCCTCTCCCGCTGAGCCGGTTCCGTCGCTGACGAATCCCCGCCCGGACCTTCGCCCGGACCTCTACGGGGTGACCGGTGACCGCCCGGTGACCGCCCGGTGACCGCCCGGTGACCGGCCCCCGCCGACGGTGACCTGCATCGTGTCGTCCCCGGCTCGGGCCCGGCGCGAGCCGGTCCGCACGCTCGACCGGCGCCTGCTCGAGCGCTGGCTCTTCTCGCCACACCCGCCTCACCAGGCCATTTCTCCCCCGGGTCCCCCATTCTGCGTGGCGCCGCGCCGAAGCGCGGTCAGCTCGAATCGACTGCCTGCCGATTCGATAGGTCACATGGGTGTCACGCCCCCTCCCACCTGCGCGAACGGTGACCGCACGCCCGTGTCGACATGTTCATGAATGGTCATCACCGACACGGTCAATGGTGAGTCGCGTGCATTTTGAGTCGATTCCAAAAAATGCGTGCCAGGCGGAGAATTCACCTCAAGGTGTGAGGGGCAGTGCCGAAGAACCCATCGCTGAGTGGGGCAGGCCCACCCGGCGCACCAAGGGGATGAGGCAGGCGTGGAAGGTCTGGACGACATTGTCGAGGAGTTCCTCGTGGAGAGTCACGAGAACCTCGACCAGCTGGACCAGGACCTGGTGGCCCTGGAGCAGGACCCGCGGTCGCGGGAACGGCTCTCGAGCATCTTCCGGACGATCCACACCATCAAGGGCACCAGTGGGTTCCTCGCCTTCAACCGGCTCGAGGAGGTGGCCCACGTCGGTGAGAACCTGCTCTCCCGGCTGCGGGACGGCGCCCTCGAGCTCACCCCCCGCCGCACCGACGCATTGCTGCAGATGGTCGACTGCGTCCGCGCCCTGCTCGCCGCGATCGAGGCCTCCGGCGGAGAGGGTGGCGTCGACGTGGCCCCCACCGTCGTCGTCCTGAGCGCCGCGCTCGAGGAGGCTCCTCCGGTCCCGGTGGCCGCCGCTCCGGCGGCCGAGGTCCCGGCCGAGGTCCCGGCCGAGGTCCCTGCTGCCGCGGCGAAGGCACCGGCCAAGCGCGCCGTCCGGACCGCTGTGTCCCAGGCCCCCGCGGCGAAGGTGCCGGCCACGAAGGCCGCCGCGAAGAAGGCCGCAGTCGCGGCCGGCACGCCCGTTCCCGTCCAGCTGCCGGCCGCCGAGGTCCCCCTGGAGGTCCCGATGGAACCGACCACCACCCCGCCCACCACCCCCTCGGTCGCGCCGGCCGCAGCGGAGACCGCTGCCGACCGCGGCGCCGACGCCGAGGGCAAGAACCAGCAGCCCGGCCGTCGCGCCGTGGCCGACAGCACCATCCGGGTCGACGTGGACCTCCTCGACGCGCTGATGCTGCTGGTCGGCGAGCTCGTCCTGACCCGCAACCAGATCGTGCAGTACGTCGGGCGGCAGACCGACCAGGACCTGGTCCGGGCCTCCCAGCGGCTGAACCTGATCGCCAGCGAGCTGCAGGAGGGCGTCATGAAGACGCGCATGCAGCCGATCGACCACATCTGGTCCAAGCTGCCCCGCGTCGTCCGCGACCTGGGCCTGCAGTGCGGCAAGAACGTGCGCCTGGAGATGGAGGGCCGCGAGACCGAGCTGGACAAGACGCTGCTCGAGGCGGTCAAGGACCCGTTGACCCACCTGGTCCGCAACTCCGTCGACCACGGGGTCGAGGCCTCCCCCGCCCGCGTGGCCGCCGGCAAGCCCGCCGAAGGCGTGCTGACCCTGCGCGCCCGGCACGAGAGCGGGCAGGTCGTCGTGGAGGTCGCCGACGACGGGGCGGGCATCGACCCGGCCAAGGTCGGGGCCAAGGCCGTCGAGAAGGGCCTGATCACCGTCGATGCGCTGTCCCGGATGAGCCCGGCCGACATCCTGCAGATGATCTTCCTGCCCGGCTTCTCCACCGCCGCCGCGGTCACCAACGTCTCCGGCCGGGGGGTCGGCATGGACGTGGTGAAGACCAACATCGAGTCGATCGGCGGCACCATCGAGGTCGAGTCGGTCCCCGGCCGCGGCACCTGCACCCGGCTGCGCATCCCGCTGACCCTGGCGATCGTCCCCGCGCTGACCATCGAGTGCGCCGGCGATCGCTACGCGATCCCGCAGATCAGCCTGCAGGAGCTCGTCGCCCTGGACGCCGAGAAGGCAGCGGCGGCGGTCGAGGAGGTCGGTGGCGCGTCGGTCTACCGGCTGCGCGGCGAGCTGCTGCCGCTGGTGCGGCTGGCCGACGTCCTGGGCCTGCCCTCCGACCGGCACGACGGCCACGTGGTCATCGCGGTGCTCCGCTCCGAGGGCCGCCGGTTCGGCCTGGTCGTCGACCGTGTGATCAACACCGAGGAGATCGTCGTCAAGGCCGTCGGTGGCCAGATGAAGGCCATCGGGCTGTACTCCGGTGCCACCGTGCTGGGTGACGGCGCCGTCGCGCTCATCCTCGACGTCCAGGCGCTCGCCCGTCGGGCCCTGCGCCCGGAGACCGCCGAGCGGCAGGAGAGCCGGATGGCCGTCATGGCCACCTCCACCGTCGCCGAGCGGCAGCGGATGCTGCTGGCCGCCATCGGTGGGGGCCGGCGGGTGGCCATCCCGCTGGACACCGTCACCCGCCTGGAGCAGGTGCGCAGCGAGAAGGTCGAACGGGTCGGCTCCCGCGAGGTCGTGCAGTACCGCGGCGCGATCCTGCCGATCGTCCGGCTGGACCGGCACCTGGGCGCGTTCGGTGGTGACGAGCGCGAGGTCCTCGAGGTCATCGTCTATGCCGACCACGGTCGCAGCGTCGCGATCGTCGTCGAGGAGATCCTCGACATCGTCGACGGCGAGGCCAACGTGCACAGCGACATCAACGACCTGGGCCTGCTCGGCTCGACCGTCATCGGCGACCGCGTGACCGAGCTGCTCGACGTCCGGGCCGCCATCCTCGCGGCCGACCCGGCCTTCTACTCCCCCGCGCCGGGCACCCCGGCCGGCCTGTCCCCCGCCTTCGCCTTCGCCGGCACCGTCCCCCTTCCTGGAGGTCTGACGTGAGCATCGCCGCCCCGACCGTTCCCCACACCAGCCAGCTGGCCACCTTCTGGCTGGACGGCGACCTCTACGGCGTGGAGGTCGAGCACGTCCAGGAGGTGCTCCGCAGCCAGAGCATCACCCGGGTGCCACTGGCCCCGCCGGCCGTGGCCGGCCTGATCAACCTGCGCGGCCAGGTCGTCACCGCGATCGAGCTGCGGGAGCGGCTCGGCCGGCCGGCCCGCCCCGAGGGCACCGAGGCCGTGGTCATCGTCGTCCGGTTGCACGGGGAGGCCGTCAGCCTCCTGGTCGACAGCATCGCCGACGTCGTCGACGTCAACGTCCGGGACTTCGAGGCCCCGCCGGACACGCTCGACGGCAGTGCCCGCGAGCTCATCCGCGGCGCGTACAAGCTCGCCGGCCAGCTGCTCCTCGCTCTCGACGTCAACCGGGCCGTCGGCAGCTGATCCGCCCCGCCCGTCGCCGGTCGCCGGCGCACCGGCGCCCGTTGTCCTACCTGTCACTCCCTCTCCAACAGCTGGGTCTCCCCTTGACCCTTCACCCCGGTCAGGAGACCACTGTGAGAACCACGCAGTCCCATCGGCGATCCCTTCGGGACGTCGGTGTCGCCACCAAGATCGTCGCTGCGGTCGCGGTGTCGAGCGTCGCTGCCCTGATCGTCGGCGTGCTGGGGCTGAGCGCGCTCAGCTCCACGGCGGCGCAGACGCAGGCGATGCACCGGTCCGATGTGCTCGGCGTCGACCTGGTCCAGGAGATGCGCTTCCAGCTGATGAGCATCCGGTTCGACGGGATCAACCGCACGTACGCGACCGACCCGGCCGCCGTCGCCAAGTTCGCCGACGCGCGGCAGGCGGGTCGTGAGGCGTTCCAGGCCGCCGGCGCACGCTATCTCGCAGAGACCGACCCGAAGGCGGCGCAGCGCACCACGGTGCAGGACGCCGTCGCCGGCATGGACCAGTACTTCACCCTGGTCGGGCAGCTGGATGAGCTGGCGGCCGCGAAGAACATGGTCGCGTGGAACCAGGTCCGCGACACCCAGGTGAGCCCGCTGACCGCCAAGATCGTCGATGACCTCAACAACCTGGTCGGGGCGCAGCTCGAGCAGTCGTCCGTCCGGGCCCAGCAGGCCGAGCAGGCCTACACGTCCACCCGCACCAGCCTGATCGTCGTCCTGGTCATCGGGATCGTCGCCGCCCTGGGAACCGGGGTCTTCGTGGGGCGCGCCATCACCGGTGCCCTGCTCAAGCTGCGTGACGCCGCTGGGCGCCTCGCCGAGGGTGACCTGACGACGTCGACCGGCGTCGACCAGCGGGACGAGGTCGGCCAGACGGCGGCGGCGCTCGACAAGGCTCTGGTGGGCCTGCGTGCGGTGCTGTCCGATGTGGCGGCGTCGGCGGATGCGGTGGCGGCGTCGTCGGAGGAGTTGTCGGCGTCCTCGGCGCAGATGTCGGCGTCGGCGGAGGAGACCAGTGCGCAGTCGGGTGTG
>JAOPWG010000068.1 GCA_025965775.1 Modestobacter sp.
ACCATCGGCACGACGATCGAGTGGTACGACTTCTTCCTCTACGGCACGGCGGCCGCCCTGGTCTTCCCCGCCGTCTTCTTCCCCGGGGAGTCGGTGCTGGCCGGCACCCTCGCGTCCTTCTCCACCCAGTTCGTCGGCTTCGCCGCCCGCCCCGTCGGCGCGGCGATCTTCGGGCACGTGGGTGACCGGCTGGGCCGCAAGGGCGCGCTGATCGCCACGCTCAGCCTCATGGGGGCGGCGACCGCCCTGATGGGCGTGCTCCCCGGCTACGCCACCATCGGCGTCTGGGCGCCGATCCTGCTCACCCTGCTGCGCATCGTGCAGGGCATCGGGGTGGGCGGTGAGTGGGGCGGTTCCGTGCTCATGTCCATGGAGTGGGGCTCCCGCAACCGGCACGGCTTCATGGCGAGCCTCCCCCAGCTGGGAGTGCCGATCGGGTTGCTGCTGGCCACCCTCGCCGTCAGGCTGGTCACCGCCGTGACGGGCCCCGCGGCATTCGACGACTGGGGATGGCGGATCCCGTTCCTGATCAGCGTCGTCCTGGTGGGCGTCGGCTTCTACGTCCGGCTGGCCGTGCTGGAGACGCCGCACTTCGCCCGGGTCAAGCAGCAGGGGACCGTCTCCCGCCGGCCGGTGCTGGAGGTGATCCGGACACAGCCACGCGCGGTCATCACCTCCGCGCTGGTCCGGATGGCCGAGCAGGCGCCGTTCTACCTCTTCATCACCTTCGTGCTCGCCTACGGCACCAAGGAGCTGTCGTTGAACCGCACGCAACTGCTCGACGACACCCTCGTCGCCGCCGCGATCGGGCTGATCAGCGTGCCGTTCTTCGGCTACCTGTCCGACCTCGTCGGCCGCCGGGTCGTCTACGGCGCCGGGATCGTGGCGATGGCGGCCTTCGCGTTTCCCTACTACCGGCTGCTCAACACCCGGGACAGCACGTTGGTACTGCTGGCGATCGTGCTCTCCCTTGTGGTGCACGACATCATGTACGGGCCGCAGGCCGCGCTCATCTCGGAGACCTTCGGCACCGCCGTCCGGTACAGCGGCGCGGGGCTGGGCTACCAGCTCGCCTCGGTCGTCGCCGGCGGGCCGGCGCCGCTGATCGCCACGGCGATCCTGGCGCGCACCGGCTCCTCGACGTGGATCGCGTTCTACATCGTCGGCTGCGCGGTGGTGTCGTTCATCGCGTTGCTGCTCCTCCCGAAGCCGCACGCCAGCGTGGCGGACGCCGAGGTCGCCGACCCCGCCGCCGTCCACTGAGCGGGCTCGGTCCGGGAGCCCGACCAGCCGCGCCGAGAGGGCCCGCAGCTCCGCGGGGCGCACCGGGTCCCGGGCCCCGGGCAGCGTTCAACTGCGGGACCGGTCGGCGCGCAGCGCACCGTTGCGCCAGCCGCTCTCCGCGGTGGCCAGCCAGACCAGGGTGTCCACGCCCTGCGCCGGCGTCCCGAAGAACGCCGTCAGCGGCGTCCGGAAGGCCAGGCCGGTGACCCCGCCGGCGGTGGCGCCGAAGTTGCTGGCCACACTGCCCCGGGGTCGGCGCAGGTGGCGGTGACCTCTGGTGCCCACCGCCGGGCGAGCTCCGCGGTGAACAGCACGGTGGCGAGCCTGGCCTTCGCGTATGCGCGGGTGCCGACGTGGTGCCCCTCCGGGCGGAAGGCCGTGACCAGCGACCCGCGATGCACCCAGCCGAGCCGGTGCATGAACGACGCCGTGGTCACCACGCGGCCGCGCGCTGCACGCAGTTGCGGCTCGAGCAGCCGGGTCAGCAGGTAGGGCGCCAGGTGGTGGACCTGGAAGGTGCGCTCGTGCCCGTCCCCGGCGAGCGGCCGACCGCCACGACCTGCGCCCCGCCGCGGTGCAGCCGCCGGGCCGCCGCGTCACCGATGCCGTCGCCGGCACCGGTGACGACGACGACCGGGCTGCTCAGTTCTTCCGCTCGACGATGAAGAGCGGGATCTCCCGGTCGGTCTTGCGCTGGTAGTCGGCGTAGTCGGGGAAGGCCGCGACGGCGCGCTCCCACCACTCGGCCTTCTCCTGACCGGTGGCCTCCCGAGCGACGCCGTCCCACGGCTCCGGCCCGTCCTGCACCGTCACCTGGTCGGGGTGTGCCTTGACGTTGTGGTACCAGGTGGGGTGCTTGGGGGCGCCGCCCTGGGACGCGACCATGGCGTAGGCACCGTCGTGCTCCACCCGCATCAGCGGGTTCTTGCGCACCTTGCCGCTCTTGGCGCCCCGGGTGCTGAAGAGGACGACCGGCAGCCCCCGGTCCAGCAGGGTGTTGCCCTCACGTCCGCCGGTGCGCTCGTAGAGCTCCACCTGGTCGCGGACCCACTTCTCCGGACTCGGCTCGTACTCACCATCGAGAGGCATGCACCGACCCTAGGACTCCCGTCCGGCCTGCGCGTCCCGGGTGAGGGTGTGGGGCACGATCGCGGCGGCGTGCCCGGGCCCGTGCCGTGCTCGGCCCCGAGCCGACCGACCGGCTCACCGTGCTCCACGCCCGGCTCGGCGGCCCGCCGGGCCCGCACGAGCTCCCGGCGGAGACCCCCGCGAGTTGTCCGGGGCAGCGGGCACGGGCACGCTGTGCGCTCAGCCCGGCCACAGACCGAACGGACGACGTGACCGCACCCCCGCAGTCCACCGGCGCCGTGTTCGGCACCCACCGCACGCGTTGAGCACGCTCGCCCACCTGGAGGTAGAACCGCAGTGAGATACAACGAGGGTGCCGATCTGGACACCTCCGACGTCTCGGACCTGCGCGGCAGCGGCGGAGGCGGCGGCTTCGGCGGCCGCGGGCTGGCCGTCGGCGGCGGTGGACTGGGCATCGTCGGCGTCATCGTGGTGGTGCTCTTCCAGCTGCTCGGCGGCGGCAGCGGGACCGGCACCGGCAGCGGCGTGGGCGGCTTCGGGGCGATCGGCCAGGGCCAGTCCGCCGACAACAGCGAGCTCGCCCAGCAATGCCGGACCGGCGCCGACGCCAACTCCTCCGTCGAGTGCGCCGTGGTCGCCGACATCGAGTCGATCCAGGACTACTGGACCCAGGTACTGGGCGAGCGGTACGGGCGCACCGACACCGTCTTCTTCTCCGGCCAGGTACAGACCCAGTGCGGCGCCGCCTCCAGCGGCACCGGGCCCTTCTACTGCCCGGCCGACCAGCTGGTCTACATCGACCTGAGCTTCTACGACGAACTCACCCAGCGCTTCGGCGCCCAGGGCGGGCTGTTCGTCGACGCCTACGTGCTCGCCCACGAATACGGCCACCACGTCCAGGCCCTGCTGGGTACCAGCGAACAGGTGACCCCCGGGCTGACCGGACCGTCCAGTGGCAGCGTGCGACTGGAGCTGCAGGCCGACTGCTACGCCGGCAGCTGGGCCAATCACGCCGAGACGGTGCCCGACGCGTCCGGCCGGCCACTGATCGCCGACATCACCGATGACGACATCGCCCGGGCCCTGGACGCCGCCGGCCGGATCGGCGACGACTTCATCCAGGAGAACCTCGGCGGCGGACGGGTCGACCAGGGCAGCTTCACCCACGGGTCCTCCGCTCAGCGACAGCGCTGGTTCACCACGGGCTACTCCACCGGCGACCCCGCGCGGTGCGACACGTTCAGCACCGACGACCTGGGGTGAGCGAGCTTGCGAGCCCACACATGAGCGCAGCAGCAGACGCGAACGCGGGCGACGAGCGCCAGCGAGGAGAACTCGTGAGCGACCACCTGCGGGTGGACGTCGACGGACACGTCGCCGTCCTCACCCTGGACCGTCCGGCCAAGCGCAACGCGATGACCGCCGGCATGTGGACCGCCCTGCCGCCGCTGCTCAGCGAGCTGGCCACGGATGAGGCGGTCCGGGTCCTGGTGGTCACCGGCGCCGGGCCGAGCTTCTGCGCCGGCGCCGACATCTCCGACCTGCTCGGCGGCGACGACCCCGCCGACCCGATGGCCGACCTGCGGGCGGACAACCTGGCCGCCCAGCAGGCGCTGCGCTCCTTCCCCCGGCCGACGGTGGCCCTGGTGCGCGGGCACTGCATCGGCGGCGGGGTGGAGCTGGCGGCCGGCTGCGACCTGCGGTTCACCGACGAGACCGGGCTGTTCGGCGTCACCCCGGCCAAGGTCGGCGTCGTCTACCCGCCGGCGTCGGTCCGGGCACTGCTCGACCTCGTCGGCCCGGCGACCACGAAATACCTGCTGTTCTCCGGGGAGTTGCTGGACGCCACGGCGGCACTGCGCGTCGGGCTGGTGGACCAGCTGCTGCCCGCAGCCGAGCTGGAGGCCGGGGTGCGCCGGTTCGCCGACGTGCTCGCCAGCCGGTCCGCGCTGACCCAGCGGGCGGTCAAGGAGGTGGTCGGCGAGCTGATCGGCGGGGCGGACGGCGAGGCGACCGCGGCCGCCTGGTACCGGGAGACGATCCGCAGCGGGGAGCTGGCCGAGGGCGTGGCAGCCTTCGCCGGCCGCCGCCCACCGGTCTTCCCGTGGGACGGCATGGCGGGAAGCTGACCCGGCGGTCCGCTGTTGGCCGGCACATGACGACCATCGGCATCATCGGCGCCGGCCACATCGGCAGCGCCCTCGCCACGACGGCCCTCGACGCCGGCCACGACGTCGTTCTCAGCAACTCCCGCGGCCCCGAGACGCTCCGCGACCTGGTGGCCGGGCTCGAGGGCCGCCCGACCCGGCGCGGCCCCGTCCGGGCTGCCACCGCCGAGGACGCCGCCGCGGCCGGTGACCTGGTCGTCGTCACCATCCCGCTGAAGAACGTGCCCGACGTCCCGGTCCAGCCGTTGGCCGGGAAGGTCGTCATCGACACCAACAACTACTACCCGGAGCGTGACGGCCGGATCGCCGAGTTGGACGAGGGGCGCACCACCAGCGCCGAGCTGCTCCAGCGACACCTGCCCGAGTCCTCGGTGGTCAAGGCGTTCAACCACATCCAGGCCGCGCAGATCGTCGAGCGCCGGTCGCCCGCCGGCACCCCCTCCCGGCGCGCCCTGGCCATCGCCGGTGACGACGCCGCCGCGAAGGCCCGGGTCGCCGAGCTGATCGAGGAGATCGGTTTCGACGTCGTCGACCTGGGCCCGCTCGCCGAGAGCTGGCGGATCGAACCCGGCACCCCCGGCTACGGCGTCGAGGACGACGCCGACCAGCTGCGCGCCCACCTGGCCGAGGCCCGGCGCGGCGGCGACGCCTCCTGAGCGGGCCGTCGCTCAGCCGGCGGTGACCGTCCGTTCCTCCGCGGCGATCGCCGCCTTCCACTCCGGCTTCTCGGCCCGCCAGCGGTCCTCGGTGCGGCCGCGGCGCCGGCAGCCGGAGATGGAGGTGAGGTCGGGGACCAGCATCCGGTCAGCGCGCAGGTGCCGACGCAGCGCACGGACGAAGCCGGCCTCACCGTGGAGGAAGGCGTGCACGGTGCCGGCCGGCAGCTCGGCGGCCGGCAGCGCCGTCCCGGGTTCGCGGTCCTCGCGGTGCACCCAGACCAGCTCGACCTCCGGGCCGACGACCCGGGCCACCCTCGTACGTCGTGGTGTCTCGCGCATCGGTCCTCCGTCGTCGCGCACAGATGAGGGTTGCCTCACCTGTGTCGCCGGCAGACTGCACACCCCGGCTGCGCCGACCCGCCCACGATCATTTTCTCCGGGCCGCCGTTTGGTTGCGTCCGACCGAGGGGTATCGCGAACAACACCGGACGGCGTCCTCCACCCAGACCCGGTGGGATGACCCGATCAGTCGCCGACCCGGTGCCCGCGCGGGTACCGGAGCGCCGTCCCGGGCGGGGCGGCCGTCGTCCCGGGTCGATTTCACGCACGCCACATACCAGTCCCGACACGACGAGGAGGAACGATGACCCACTCCATCGATACCCCCACACAGCCGCCGCCGAGCGGGGCGACCAGCGCGTCGACCAGCCCCTCGACCACCGACGTGGCCAAGGACCAGGCGGGCAACGTCGCATCGACCGCTGCGCAGGCCGGTAGCCAGGTCGCCTCGACCGCGGTCGACCAGGCCAAGCAGGTCACCGAGGAGACCAGGCGGCAGGCCCAGGACCTGGTACAGCAGGGCCGCCAGCAGCTGCAGGAGCAGGCGCGCACCGGGCAGCAGAAGGCAGGCCAGGGCCTGTCCTCCCTCGCCCAGGAACTGCGCACCATGGTCGAGGGCGGCCAGACGAGCTCGGGCCCGGCCACCGACCTGGTCCGCCAGGCAGGTGACAAGCTCGAGGAGCTGGCCGGCTGGGTGCAGAACCGCGAGCCCGGCGACCTGGTCAACGAGCTGCGGGGCTTCGCCCGCCGCAAGCCGGGTGTCTTCCTGCTCGGTGCCGCCCTCGCCGGCGTGGTGGCCGGACGGCTGACCACCGGTGTGGTCGCCGCGCACAAGGACAGCAGCCCGGCCGGCACCGGCGGTACGTCGCAGCTGCCGGCCGCCGCCCCCTCCGCCGAGGAGGGCTACGCCGGCACGAACTACGCGGCGGAGGCTGCCCCGGGCTACAGCACCACCTCCGGCTACGACCCCGCGACGGGGTACGAGACCACCACCACGTACGCCACCACCACCGGGTCGGTTCCCCCACCGCCGTACGGCACGGTGCCCCCGGCCGGGACCTCCGTGCCGCCGACCACCCCGGCCGGCTGGGACGACCCGACCCGGACCCCGGGCGAGGTGGACCGACCGTGAGCGCGCCTTACTCCGGCGGCGCCTACGACCAGAGCGGCGCGACGGGCTACCTGCCGCCCGCCGCCCCACAGGACTACGGGAACACCGCCCAGCCGATGACCACAGAGGGCAACCCCGACGTCGAGGGCACCTCGGTGGGCGAGCTCATCGGCGAGGTCACCCGCGACCTGTCGACGTTGATGCGCCAGGAGCTCGAGCTGGCCAAGGCCGAGGTCAAGACAGAGGTGGCCAAGGCCGGCAAGGGCGCCGGGATGCTCGGCGGCGCGGGCTTCGCCGGCTACATGGTGCTCCTCTTCCTGAGCTGCGCCCTGTGGTGGGGCCTGGTGAACGTCATGGACGCCGGCTGGGCGGCGTTGATCGTCGCCGTCCTCTGGGGCGTCATCGGCGCCGTCCTCTTCGCGATGGGCCGCAAGCAGCTCAAGCAGGTCAACCCGAAGCCCGAGCGCACCGTGGAGACACTCCAGCAGGTGCCCGGCGCCCTCAAGCCCCAGTGACCGGACAGGAGACCGACATGACCAGCAGTGACC
>JAOPWG010000089.1 GCA_025965775.1 Modestobacter sp.
TACCTGCTGGGCACGGAGGCGGACCCGCAGGTCTACTCGCGGCAGCGCGCCGTCCTGGAGGAGGCTGGCTGCATCGTGCCGGAGACCAATGCCCGCGCGGCGTATGCCGCGGCCGCCCTGGTCCGCCGTGCACCCGAGCTCGCCGAGGAGGGGCTGTGATCGAGCCTGCGAGCTCACGCATGGGCAGGGCACCTCGGGGCACGGGGCCGACGAGCGCCGGCGAGGAGGCACCATGACCCACCGGCCGATCGCCCTGCTGACCTACTCGACCAAACCCCGCGGGGGTGTGGTGCACACGCTCGAGCTCGCGGAGGCGCTGCACGACCTCGGCGTGCCGGTGCGGGTGGTCGCTCTCGGGGACCCGTCCACGGGGTTCTTCCGGCCGGTGCGGGTGCCGGTCACCCTCGTCCCCGGACCGTTGGGCGCCGCGGACCTCGAGCAGAAGGTGGCCGGCAGCATCGACTGCATCGAGCAGGCGCTGCTCGACGTCGTCCGGGCCGCCCCGGAGACGGTCCTGCACGCGCAGGACTGCATCAGCGCCCGAGCAGCCGCGCGGGTCCGTGACGCGGGGCACGACGTACCGGTCGTCCGCACGGTGCACCACGTCGACGACTTCTCCAGCCAGATCCTGATGGACTGCCAGCGCCAGGCGATCCTCGAGCCGGACGTCGTGCTGGCCGTCACCGAGGTGTGGCGCGAGATCCTCGGACGCGACTACGGCGTCCGGCCCGGGGTGGTGCCCAACGGGGTCGACGTCGCCAAGTACGCCGCGGGATCGCGGGAACGTGCCGCGCAGCTGCGGCGTGGGGTGGGGGCCCAGGACCGCCCGCTGGTGCTGGCGGTCGGCGGTCTGGAGCCGCGCAAGGGCAGTGATTCGCTGGTGCGCGCGCTGGCTCAGGTCCGCGACCGGAGCGGTCTCGCCCCGGTGCTCGCCGTCCTCGGCGGTCACTCCTTCCAGGACTACCGCGCCTACCGCGACGCCGTGCTGGCCGAGCTCCCGGCGCTCGGACTCGAGCTCGGGCGGGACGTCGTGGAGGTGGGGACGGTCCCGGAGGAGGACATGGCCTCCTGGTACCGCGCCGCCGACGTGCTCGCCTTCCCCTCGGTCAAGGAGGGCTTCGGGCTCGCCGTCCTCGAGGCGATGAGCGCCGGCGTACCGGTCGTCACCAGTGACCTCCCGGTCTTCCGCGAGTACCTCGTCCCCGGCCGGGACGCCCTTCTCGTCGCCCTCGGCGACGTCGACGGGCTGGCCGGGGCCCTGCTGTCCGTCCTGCAGGACGAGGACCGGCGGGCGGCGCTCGTGCAGGCCGGCCGGGCCGTGGCGAACCGTTTCACCTGGCAGGAGAGCGCCCGTCGTCATCTGGCGGTGTACGCCGGACTGGCTCAGCGCACGTCGCAGCCCGCACACGTCTGAACCCGCCTGCCGGACAGTTCTTCGGGTGCGCTGGTGCGGGCGCCTGCTGGTTCGGGCGTCGGCTACTGGGGGCGCAGTGCCATCCAGAGAGCGATCGCGTCGGCGGTGCCCGGGTTGCGCCAGGAGTGCTGCTGCACCGTGCGGAAGTGCAGTGAGTCGCCGGGCTGCAGCCGGTACGTCTGCTGGTTCACGACGAACTCGAGCTCGCCCTCGAGCAGGTACACGAGCTCCTCGCCGGGGTGCTCGAGGAAGTGGTCGCCGCTACTGGCCCCCGGCACCACGGTGGCGCGGGCCCCGGCGAGGTAGAAGCGGCCGTAGGTGCCGCTGATGCCGGCCAGCTCGATGCCGGTGTGTGACGTGAGGATGGGCCGCTGCTCGCCGTCGCGGACGAAGACGGTCGGGTCCGAGGCCACCTCCTCCTCGTCCACGAAGTAGGCGACCGGCCGACCCAGGGCCCCGGCCACCTTCAGCAGGGTGGTGATGGTCGGGACCATGCCGCTCTGCTCGATCTTGTGGATCGCGGCCGCGGAGACGTCTGCCTTGACCGCCAGCTGCTGCAGTGACAGGCCGGCCTGCTTGCGCAGTGCGCGCAGCTTCGGGCCGATCCCCGAGACGATCCGGGTGAGGTCCTCGGTCACTGATCAGCCCCTCGTGCCGGCCTCGTGGCGTTCGACGGAGTGCATGCCCGGTGGACACTTGTGACGTGCCTCTCTGACAACCCTTGACGCCGCCATTCGCTTCCGTCCACCATAGTGGACGTCTCGTTCTTCATGCTCAATGTCTACGCGGGTGCTGCCCGGCGAAGGAGGCCCCACGTGGCCAAGCGCATCCTGATCATAGGTGGCGGTGCCGCGGGCATCGGTGCCGCGGGCGCGGCCAAGGGCACCGATCCGCACGCCGAGGTCATCGTCTACACCGAGTACCAGGACGCCGCCTACAGCCCCTGCGGCATCCCCTACGTGCACGGCGGGGAGATCCCGGACTTCGAGCGCCTCTTCCTCGGCAGCAAGCAGCAGTACGCCGACCAGGGCATCGACATCCGGTACGAGACCCCCGCGGAGTCGATCGACGTCCGGGCCAAGACCGTCACCGTGGCCGGCCAGCCGGTCTCCTACGACTCGCTGGTCGTGGCGACGGGTTGGGAATACGGGAAGCCCGACGTGCCGGGCAACGACCTGTCCGGCATCTACTACATGAAGAACATTCGCGAGGCCATGGAGTGGGACAAGACCCTGGACGGGGTCCGGAGCGCCGTGGTTCTCGAGGCGGGTCCGCTGGGCATGGAGATGGTCACCGCGCTGTGTCACCGCGGGATCGAGACCCACCTGGTCGACCCCAGCCCCTGGGCCCTGTCGATGGCCACCGACCCGGACATCGCGAAGCCGGTTCAGGACTCCTGGCTCGAGATGGGCGCGACGCTGCACTTCAACACCAAGCTCGAGGCCATCCTCGGGGACGCCGGGGGCAGGGTGCGGGCGGTCGCGACCTCCGACGGCGAGATCGCCTGCGACCTCCTGGTCGTGTGCACGCACAAGGAGCCGCAGACCCGGCTCGGCGCCGCGGCCGGTCTCGCGACCGGGTCGGCCGGTGGGTTCATCGTCGACGAGACGATGGCGAGCTCGGTCCCGGACGTCTGGGCCGCGGGCGACTGCGCCGAGATCCCGCACGGCGTGAGCAACGTGCCGGTGCAGGGACTGTCCGGCAGCCACGCCTACGCGCAGGGCAAGGTCGCCGGGGTCAACGCCGCAGGGGGGAAGCGGACCTACCAGCCGGTCTACGTCCCCTGGGGCATGGTCGCCGGGAAGTGGATGATCGGCGGGGTCTCCTTTTCCGAGACGCTGGCCACCGCGATCGGCATCCCCTACGTCATGGGGGAGGCCCAGGGCATCTCCCGAGCCCGGTACTTCCCGGACATGAAGCCGGTCAAGGTCAAGCTGCTCGCGGAGCCGGGCACCCTGCGGCTCATCGGCGCCCAGATGGTCGGCGGCGAGGGGATCAAGGAGCGCGCGGACTTCCTCGCGATGGCGGTGCGGACCGGCATCACGCTGCGCGACCTGGCCACGATGGAGAACGTCTACTCCCCGCCCATCGGTGCGCTGAACGAGCCGATCGCCATGGCGGCCCAGAACGCGCTGTCCCGGCTGGGGTCCTGACGTGGCGTTCACGCGCTGGGTCCGGGCGATCTCCGAGCAGCAGCTCCTGACCGCCGCCCAGGTCGAGATCGCCCGCCGGCGCGGGGTGCCTCTGCCGCCACCGCCCCGCGGCGTGGACCTGTTCTGGCAGAAGGTCTACGTCCCGATCTACCACAAGCTGCCCTGGAAGCTGCGGTCCAAGGTGATGCTCGCGATGCCGGGCAGTCACCGGCAGACCTGGCACACACCTGACC
>JAOPWG010000109.1 GCA_025965775.1 Modestobacter sp.
TCATGGTCATCGAGACGCTCATCCGGTCCAGCGGGATGCCGTCGAACAGCTGCCGCATGTCCAGGATCGAGTCGATCGCCACCCCGGCCATCCCGACGTCGCCGACCACCCGCGGGTGGTCGGAGTCGTAGCCGCGGTGGGTCGGCAGGTCGAAGGCGACCGACAGCCCCTTCTGCCCGGCGGCCAGGTTGCGCCGGTAGAACGCATTGGACTCCGTGGCGGTGGAGAACCCCGCGTACTGGCGGACGGTCCACGGCTGGGTCGTGTACATCGTCGGGTAGGGCCCGCGCAGGTAGGGCGCGATGCCCGGGAAGGTGCCGAGGAAGTCGACGTCGGCCAGGTCCGCCGGGGTCGACAACGGCGGGACGGCGATCCCCTCCGGGGTCGCCCAGGTCGCCTCCCCCACGCTGCGGCCGGTGGTCTCCGCGTACGCGGCGGCCCACTCCTCCGCCCCGGCGCTCGCAGACGGGCGGCCGAGCTCCAGGCCGCCGAAGTCGGGGATTCCAGCTGTGTCCGTTCGTGAGCTCGCACGCTCGCTCATGCCCGCTCCTCCTCGGAGATGCCCAGCTCGTCGTGCACCGTCCGCAGCGCGGCCAGTGCGTCACATCCGGCGTACACGTAACCGTCGACGCCGTCCACCGCCAGGTCCGGCTTTCCGGCCAGCCACACCGCGGTGGCCCCGGCGGCGCGCAGCTCGGCGACCAGGTCGGCCGCCGCGTCGGCGTAGTCCCGGTCGGACCCGCAGACGCAGGCGACCGTCGTCGCTGCCTCCGCGAAGCCCGCGGCGCCGTCCCCGGACGGCGTCTGCAGGCCGCCGGCCTGGAACAGGTTGGCGGCGAAGGAGGCCCGGGCGGTGTGCCGGGCCACCGAGCCCAGCGTCGCCAGGTAGACCTGCGGCCGCGGCTGCGCGGCCTCGGCGCGGTCCCGCAACTGCTCGAACGGAGCGGCCGCCCGCACGCGCGGCAGCCCGCCCGGTGCCGTCGGCAGCGCCTCCGCGGCGGGACGGCGGACGGGCAGCACCTCGGTGGGGTTGGGGAACTCGCTGACCCCGGTGACCGCGTCGGTGCGGTGCGCCAGCCGCTCCGAGCGCTGCGCCCAGGCGGCGGCGATACGGTCGCCGACCAGCCCGTAGGCGAGCGCCGCCGGCAGGCCGCCGGCCCGCTCGATCTCGGTGAACCACGACCAGGCCGCCTGGGCGAGGTCCTCGGTGAGCGACTCGACGTACCAGGAGCCACCGGCCGGGTCCAGCACACGGGCCAGGTGGCCCTCCTCGACCAGCAGGCTCTGGGTGTTGCGGGCGATCCGCCGGGCGAACGCGTCAGGCAGCCCGAGGGCGGCGTCGAACGGCTGCACGGTGACCACGTCGGCCCCGCCCACGCCGGCGGCGAAACAGGCGACGGTGGTGCGCAGCATGTTCACCCAGGGGTCGTGCCGGGTGGTCATCACCGAGGAGGTGACCGCGTGCTGGCGCTGGGCCCGGGCCCCGGGGGCGGCGCCGCTCGCCTCGCCGACCCGGTCCCACAGCCGCCGGGCGGCGCGCAGTGCGGCGATGGTCGTGAACTGGTCGGCGCCGGCCGAGAAGCGGAACTCCAGCTGGCTGAACGCCTCGTCGACGCCGAGCCCGCCGTCGGTGAGGACGCGCAGGTAGGCGACGCCGGCGGCCAGCGCGCAGCCGAGCTCCTCCACGGCCGAGGCACCCGCGTCGGCGAAGACCGTGCCGTCGACGACGACCGTGCGCAGCCCCGGGTGGGCCTGTGCCCGGCGGGCCAGGGCGGCCAGCCCGGTGAGGTCCTGTTCCTGGCCGGAGGTGGCCTGGACGCCGAGCGGGTCCAGGCCCAGCGAGCTGCCCGGCGCGAGGTCGTCGCGGCCCTCGACCAGCTCCAGGAACGCCTCGGCGGCGGCCGGGCCGCCCTGCACGGTGACCGGCGCGAGGTCCAGGTAGACGTCGGCCAGCACGTCACCGAGCGAGGCGACCGGGACCGCGCCCTCGCCGAGGACCAGCCACAGCGAGGAGACGCCGTTCTCCAGGTCGGCCGCGATCGCCTCCCGGGTCGCGGCGACGTCGGGGTCGGCGTGCCGCTGGCGGACGTCCCAGCCGCCGGGCACGTTCACGTCGGCGCCTCCGGCCGCGGTCACCCCCGCCGCGCCGGCCCGTGCGCCACGGACGAACGGCGGCAGCCCGGGCACCCCGACCGCGCGGGGCAGGTCACCGGCGTCCTCGGCGGTGTAGAGCGGGGCGACGGTGACCCCGGTGGCCACCGTCGTCCGCAGGGCGTCCTCGACCGGGCCGGGCAGCTCCTCGCGGCCGGCCTTGTGCAGCACGCCGGCGACGAGGTCGCGCCACTGCTCGCGGGTGGGCTCGGTGAACTCACCGGCGAGGGTCAGCTCGTCGGGCGCCTCGGGTTCGGCGGGCACGGCGGCACCCGTCCCGCCCCCCGGCCCGGCATCGCCGGGTGTCGCGGTCTGCTGGTCGGTCGGACTCATCGTCGGGTCACCGGCTCTCGTGGACGGTCGCGCGTGCAATAACGCGCGTGCAATAAGAGGTGTAACAGGCCTCAGGACGCCGGGGTGCCCGCGGGTACCGCCGGATCTGCGGCGGAGTCGGCCATCAGGGCCTGGAGCGCGGTGCGGGCCAGCAACCGGACGCCGACGCCGATGGCCCGCTCGTCGACGTCGAAGGTCCCCCGGTGCAGGTCCAACGGTGCGCCACCGCCGTGCGTGCCCAGCCGGGCCAGCGCGATGGGCAGTACCTCGGCGAACCAGCCGAAGTCCTCCCCGCCCATGCTCTGCGGGCTCAGCACGACCCGGTCGGCACCCACCGTCTGCAGCGCCGCCGAGCGGAGCAGCGCCACGTTGCGCGGGTCGTTGACCACCGGCGGGACTCCCCGGACGTACGCCACGGCCACATCGGCCCCGGAGGTGGCCGCCACCTCGGTCACCAACCGGCGCACGAGCCCCTCGGCCGAGGCCCAGACGTCGCGGTCCAGCACCCGCAGCGTGCCGCGCAGCTGGCCGGTCTCAGGGATGGCGTTGGGCGCGACGCCGGCGCTCACCGCGCCCCAGACCAGCGAGAGCCCCGCCCGGGGGTCGACGAGCCGCGACAGCAGGCCGGGCACCTCGGTCACGACCCGGCCCAGCGCGTGCACCAGGTCGACGGTCAGCTGGGGGCGGGCGGTGTGCCCACCGGGGCCGCTGAGGGTGACCTCGACCCGGTCGCAGGCCGCGGTGATCGCCCCGGTGCGCAGCCCGATCCGGCCGACCGGCACCGAGGGGTCGCAGTGCAGGGCGAAGGCCCGGCTCGCCCCGTCCAGCAGCCCCTCCCGGACCACGTCCAGGGCGCCACCGGGGACCTGCTCCTCGGCCGGCTGGAACACCGCGCGCACGGTGCCGGGCAGCCCGTCCAGCGCGGCGAGGGCGGCGAGGGCGGCGAGGGCCTGGACCGCCCCCAGGAGCACGGTGGTGTGCACGTCGTGTCCGCAGGCGTGGCACGTGCCCGGCCGCGTCGAGGCGTAGGGCACGTCCTTGAGATCGGGCAGCGGCAGCGCGTCGATGTCGGCGCGCAGCACCACGACCGGGCCCGGGCCACGGCCCACGTCGCACACCAGGCCGGTGCCGCCGGCCAGCCGGCGCGGCTGCAGGCCGGCCGCGACCAGCCGCTGCTCGAGGAAGGCGGTCGTCTCGTGCTCGGCGAAGCCCAGTTCGGGGTGGGCGTGCAGGTGCCGGCGGGCGGCGACCAGCTCGCCGTGGTGCGCCTGAACCCAGTCGTCGACCGCACCCCCGGCCCGCTCCAGGGCGGTTCCCTCGGCGCTGCTCACGCGGTCGTGCTCCCCGCCGCCCCGGCCGCCGGGGCGGCGCCGGGCAGATCGTCGCGCAGCTCGGCCAGCAGGCTGTCGACCACCGGACACAGGTTGCCGCCGTGCGCCGCCGCGACCGCCCGCTGGCGCTGGTAGGAGGCGCCCGCGGCCAGGATCCGGGTGACGTCGGCCAGCTCCTCGGTGCAGCCCAGCCGCTTGGCGGTCGGGGCGAGCTCCTCGACCAGCTCGGCGATGGCCTGCCGCACCGGGCGGACGGTGCCCTGCTCGTCGACCACGATGTCGGCGTCCAGCCCGTAGCGCGCCGCCCGCCACTTGTTCTCCCGCAGCACCCAGCTGGCCGGGACGGGGAGGGTGTACCCGCGGTCGAGCTCCCGGTCGAACTGCTCGACCAGGCACTGGGACAGGGCGGCGACCGCGCCGACCTCGGTGAGCGTGGGGAGGCCGTCGCAGATGCGCAGCTCGACGGTGCCGAAGTCCGGGTGCGGGCGGATGTCCCACCAGACCTCCCGCACGCTGTCGATGGCGTGGGTGGAGATCAGCGTCTCCATGTACTCCTCGAACCGGT
>JAOPWG010000113.1 GCA_025965775.1 Modestobacter sp.
AGCTCCAGCCACCCGACCGGCACCGGGGTGGGCGCCGTCCTGTTCAGACCGCCGGTGATGGCGCTGCTGGGCACCGTCGTCCTGCTGTTCCAGGCGCTGCTGCTGGCCCACGGCGGGATCACCACGCTCGGCGCGAACGCCTTCTCCATGGCGATCGTCGGCCCGTGGGCCGGCTACGGCGCCTACCGGCTGACCCGGCGCTGTGGCGGCGGCCTGCTCGGCGGGGTCTTCGCCGGGATGGCCATCGCAGACCTCGCCACCTACGTGACGACGTCACTGCAGCTGGCGCTGGCCTTCCCGGATGCGGAGAGCGGCTACCTGGGCGCGGCGCTGAAGTTCCTCGGCGTCTTCGCAGTCACCCAGGTGCCGCTGGCGATCGGCGAGGGGCTCCTCGGCGTCCTGCTGTTCCGGGTGCTCACCGTCAACGCCCGGCCCGAGCTGGAGCGTCTCGGCGTCCTCACGCCGTCGGATCGGGCTCTCGGTACCGAAAGCCCGCCCACGGACCGCGCGTTCGGTACCGAGAGCCCGGATGGGGAGGGGCAGCGGTGAGGCGGCGGCACCTCGTGACCGCGCTGCTCGTGCTCGGCGTGATCGCGCTGTTCGCGCTCCCCCTGGTCATCGACGGCGGCTCGGACTACGCGGGCACCGACAGCCAGGCCACCAAGCTGATCGAGACGTCCGACCCCGGCTACCAGCCGTGGTTCTCCTCGCTGTTCACCCCGTCGTCGAAGGAGGTCGAGTCCGGGCTGTTCGCCCTGCAGGCCGCGCTCGGCGGCGGGGTGCTCGGCTACGCGCTGGGCCGGCTCAAGGGCCGGCGGAACGCGGAGAAGACGGCCGCGACGACGGCGGAGCCCGAACCCGAACGCGACCGGCCATGAGCGGGCTGGCCATCGACGACGCCGCCTGGAGCAGCGCCTGGCGTCCCCGGTCCCCCGCCGACAAGCTGCTGCTGTCCCTGGGCCTGGTCGTCAGCGCCCTGGTGCTACCGGTCTGGCCGGGCACCCTGCTGGTCGGGCTGGCCGCCGTCATCCTCGCGCTGGGGCCTGCCCGGGTGCCGGCGCGCACCTTCGGTCGTGCGGTGCGGCTGCCGCTGGTGTTCATCGTGACCGGGGCTGTGACCGCGGTCGTCGAGGTGGGTCCGGGCGGGCTGGGCTGGGCTCCGGACGCCGCGGCCCGGGGCGGCGCGCTGGTCGGGCACGGCGTGGCCGGCAGCGCCGCGGTGCTCCTGCTGGCCACCACCACCCCGATGTCGGACCTGCTCCCCGAGCTGCGCCGGCTCCGGGTCCCGGCCGCGGTCGTCGAGGTCGCCTCGGTGGTCTACCGGCTGCTGTTCGTGCTGCTCACCAGCCTGACCACGATCCGGGAGGCGCAGACCGCGCGGATGGGCCACTCGTCGGTGCGACGCTCCTACCGCTCCTCCGGGATCCTCGCCGCCGCGGTGCTCACCCGCTCCTGGGACCGCGCCCGCCGGCTGCAGGACGGGCTGGCCGGCCGCGGCATGGAGACCGGGCTGCGGGTGCTGCCCGAGGCGCTGCCGTCGTCCCGGCCGTTCGTCGCCGCCACCGTCCTGGGACTGGCCGCGCTCGCCACAGTGACGCTGGTGGTCGCCCCGTGAGCCACCTCGACGTCGCCGCAGAGGGGCTCGTCGTCGGCTACGACCGGTCCCGGCCGGTGCTGGACGGCGCATCCCTCACCGTGCCCGCCGGCGGCCGGCTCGCCCTGCTGGGCGCCAACGGCTCGGGGAAGACGACGCTGCTGCGGTGCCTGTCCGGCGCGCTGGCGCCCACCCGCGGCCGGGTCACCGTCGACGGTGTGGAGCTCCGGCACACGCGGGCCGGGCTGCGGGCACACCGCCAGGCCGTCCAACTGGTGCTGCAGGACCCGGACGACCAGCTGTTCAGCGCCTCGGTCGCGCAGGACGTCTCGTTCGGCCCGGTGAACCTCGGGCTGAGCGACGACCAGGTGCGGGAACGGGTCACCGAGGCCCTCGGCCTGCTGGCCGTCGAGCACCTGGCCGGCCGGCCCACCCACCAGCTGTCCTACGGCGAGCGCAAGCGGGTGGCCATCGCCGGGGCGGTGGCCATGCGCCCGTGCGTGCTGCTGCTCGACGAGCCGACCGCCGGGCTGGACCCCTCCGCCGTGGCCGAGGCCCTGGCCGCTCTCTCCCGGCTGCAGGACGCCGACTCCACCGTGGTGATGAGCACGCACGACGTCGACCTGGCGCTGCGCTGGGCCGACGAGGTGGCCGTCGTCGTCGGCGGCCAGGTGGTGCAGGGCCCTCCCGAGGAGGTGCTCGCCGACGACGCGCTGCTGGCCCGGGCCCGGCTGGACCGGCCGTGGGCGCTCACCGTCGGCGCCCGGCTGCGTGCCCTGAGCCTGCTCCCGGCCGGTGCACTCCCCCGGGACGCCGCGGCACTCCTGGCCGCGCTGCCCGACCAGCCGGGGGTACACGCATGAGCGCAGCATCCCTGAGCACGGGCGCCGGCGAGGAGGGCCCGTGATCACCGTCGGCGTCGGCGCCTCGACCGGGGTGTCCGCCCAGGAGGTGCTCGCCGCGGTGGACGCCGTCCTCCCCGCGCCGGAGGGCCCGGTCGCGCTCGCCACCCTGGACACCCGG
>JAOPWG010000114.1 GCA_025965775.1 Modestobacter sp.
CCATCTACTACGAGGACGACGTCCCGGACAAGTGGAAGGACTTCTACAACGCCAACGTGGAGTTCTTCTCCGACCTGGGCAGCCCCGGTGGCGCCGCCAAGACCGGCAAGATCGCCAAGGACCACCCACTGGTGGCCGCGCTCCCGCCGCAGGGGGAGTGACGTCGGTCCGAGCGGGCGGGGCCGTCGACCGCCGGCTGCCGGACTTCCCCTGGGACTCGCTGGCCCCTGCCCGGGCCCGCGCGGCTGAGCACCCCGGCGGCGTGGTGGACCTGTCCATCGGCACGCCGGTGGACGACACCCCGCCGGTGCTGTCGGCCGCCCTCGCGGCGGCCGGTAACGCCCCGGGTTACCCGACGGCGCTGGGCACGGCCGACCTGCGCCGTGCCGCCGCCGGCTGGCTGCACCGCAGGCTGGGCGTGACGCTGGCCGACCCGCTGGGTGCGGACCCGTCGGTCATCCCCACGGTGGGCTCCAAGGAGCTCGTGGCGCTGCTGCCCACGTTGCTGGGGCTCGGCGGGGGCGGCACGGTCGTCGTCCCCGAGGTCGCCTACCCGACCTACGAGGTGGGCGCGATCGTGGCCGGCCTCGGCGTGCTGCGCAGCGACGTCCCTCCCGCCGACGCCGCGGACGTGGTGCTGGTGTGGCTGAACTCCCCGGGCAACCCGCACGGCCGGGTGCTCACCGACGGCGAGCTCGCCGCCTGGGTGACCTGGGGCCGGGAGCACGGTGTCCCGGTGGTCGCCGACGAGTGCTACGTCGAGCTCGGCTGGGACGTCGCCCCCCGCTCGGTGCTGCACCCCGCGGTGGCCGGTGCCGACCACACCGGCCTGCTCGCGGTGCACTCGCTGTCCAAGCAGTCGACCGCCGCCGGCTACCGCGGTGGGCTGTTGTCCGGCGACCCGTTGCTGGTCCGGCGGGTCTGGGAGGCACGCCGGCACCTGGGGTTGCTGGTGCCGACCCCGGTGCAGGCGGCGATGGTCGCGGCGCTGTCCGACGACCACCACGTGACCGTCCAGCGGGACCGCTACCGGCGCCGGCGTGACCGGTTGGCCGCCGCGGTGCGGGCCGCGGGCGCGCGGATCGACCACTCCGAGGCCGGGCTCTACCTGTGGGTCACCCGGGACGAGGACTGCTGGAGGACCATCGACTGGCTCGCCGGCCGGGGCATCGTGGCCGCTCCGGGGTCGTTCTACGGTCCGGCCGGCGCCCGGCACGTGCGGATGGCGCTGACCGCGACCGACGAGCGCATCGAGGCGGCGGTCCAGCGCCTGGCTGGATGAGTCGGGCGGGATGAGGTCGGTCGTCGTCCCTGCTGCGCTGCGGGCGGCGATGGCGGCCGCACACGGCCCGGACGGCCTGGCGTGGTGCGACCGGCTGCCCGAGCGGGTGGCCGGCTACGCCGCCCGCTGGGGCGTGCCCGTGGAGGCGCCCTTCCCGGCGACCTACCACTGGGTGGCGCCGGCCGGCCCCGGCGCCGTCCTCAAGGTGGGCTACCCCTCGCCCGAGCGCGACGTGGCCCGGGAGGCCGCGGTGCTCTCCGCGTGGGCGGGGCGTGGCGCGGTGCGGCTGCTGGCCGCCGACGTGGGCGGGGCGGACGCCGAGGCGCTGCTGCTCGAGCGCGTGCACCCAGGCACCGACCTGCTCGACGCCCCGGACGAGGAGGCGTTCCCGCTGATGGGGGCAGTGGCCCGGGCGCTGCACACTGCCGGGCACGCCCGGCCAGGGCTCGCCGTCGACGCCGGTGTCCTGGTGGACCTGCGTACCGGTCACCCCGACCTGCCGACGTCGGTCACCGGGCCGGCGGCCGACCTGCTGGACACGCTGCGGGCGACGGCAGGGCCGCCGGCCCTCTGCCACGGCGACCTGCACCACGGCAACGTGCTGCGGTCCGGCACCGGTGCCGTGGTGATCGACCCGCGCGGAGTCTGGGGTGAGCCGGCGCTCGATGTGGGCGTGGCCCTGCTCAACCCGCTGGGCACGCTGCCGGCGGACCGGGGCGCCCTGTGTGCGGTGCTCGACCGCCGGCTGCAGCTGATCTGCCCGGCGATGGGCGTGGACGTCGACCGTGGGCGGGCGTGGACGGTGGTCTGCGCCGTCGTCTCCGCGCTGTGGACGGCGCAGGACGGGCTGGGCGTGGACGACACCGCCCTCGCGGTCGCCGCCGTGCTCACCGGCTGACCTGCACGGGAGCCGGCGCCCGGTCGCATCGATCTGGCTGAGCACGCCGTCCTGCCGCGTTGCACGTGGTGGACCGCGTGCAACGCGACACGTCGGCGTGCATCGCCCGGGCGGGAGGATCCCCGTCAGGTGGCGAGCTGGAGCTGCAGGCCACCGGCGTTCTCGCCGGTCTGCGTCCAGCCGCCGTCCGGGCTCCACGACCAGTGGGTGAACCTCACCCCGGTCAGCTGCAGCCGTTCGGCGTGCGCGACGGCCCAGCTGGCCTCGGCCCACCCGGCCGATGCCACCGAGACGACGCCGTTGGGAAGGACGGTGGGGGTGCCGGCCTCCCGGCGGACGACGTCGGCGACGGCGGCCGCGCGGTCGTCGACGGGGCCGCCCGCATTGGCGGGGCTGTAGGTGCACGACAGCTGCGCGGGGGAGTCCGACAGCAGCGCGGCGGCCAGCCTCTCGGCCATGCCGGTCCACTGTCTGTAGGCAAGCGGGAAAGCGCTGCGCTGCACGGCGTCTGCCACCGTCGTCAGGTCGCCGGTCTCCCAGCCGGGGACCCGGACCAGGTGGTCGAAGAAGCGGCCGGCGGCGTAGACCGGGTCCTGCACCTGCGCATCGCTGCCCCAGCCCTGCGACGGGCGCTGCTGGAACAGCCCGAGGGAGTCGCGGTCGCCGTAGTCGAGGTTGCGCAGCCGCGACTCCTGCTGGGCGGTCGCCAGGGCGATCACCGTCGCCCGCGGCGGCAGTCCCCGGGCCCGGGCGACCGCGGCGATCGTCGCGGCGTTCGCCGCCTGTGCGGTGGTCAGTGTCAGGTCCGATCCGGCCACGCTGCAGCGGCCGGCGACCGGCGTCGGCGCGGCCTTCTCGGTGTCCCAGGCGAGCGCGGCCAGCACGGCCAGCGCCGCGACCATGGCGAGGGCCCAGGGGGAGCGCCTGGTGCGACGGCGGGACCGCCGCTTCCGCGGGGCCGCCGGGCGCGCAGAACGGGCCGGCGGGCGC
>JAOPWG010000126.1 GCA_025965775.1 Modestobacter sp.
CCGTACACGGCATCGGAGACGGCGTCGTCGAAGAACAGCTGCGTGGTGAGCACGGTGGTCTCCGCGAGGTGCACCTTCAGGTGCAGGTGCGCGGTCCGGGTCGGGTACCAGCCGGGGTAGACGGTGCTGAAGCGCACCAGCCCGTCCGGACCGGTGACCTGGGTGCCACGCAGCCACGCCTCGCCGTCCGTCGTGGCCGACTGCGGGTCGCCGTACTCGTCCCGCCTGCCCGGGCGCCCGCCCGCACCGGGCTGGGCGCGGGCGAAGCCGGAGTAGACGCCCAGCGCGTCGCACTGCCACAGGTCGACCACGGCCTGCCCGACCGGTGTGCACCCCGGCAGCTGCACGACGCGGAAGGCGAGGTCCAGCGGCACGCCGGGGCGGCCGTCGCGGATGTCGCTGCGGACCGCGTGGGCGTCGAACCAGGTGGGCCCGGCGATCGTCTCGGCGGTGAGCACGCAGGGGCCGGTGCCGTTCAGCAGGCCCACGGCCGAGGGTGGCGGCGGGGTCGTCGTCGGCGCGGTCGAGCTGGTCGGCACAGCGAGGGAAGGAGCGGTCGGCGGCCTGTCCCCGGCGCACGCCGCCAGCAGCGCGCCTAGGCTCAGCAGGCCGCCGGCACCGAGCAGGCGCCGGCGGTCGAACTCACCGGCCACCGGCTGCACCGCCCTCGGCCGGGCACGGGCACCGGCGTCCAGCTGACATGGGCCCCACGCCGACGGACCGTACGCGGAAACCACGCCGAGTGAGCGCCCACCGGTGATCCACGTCGGTTCGGTGGGCGGGCGGCTCCGTCGTGTAGGACAAGGACGCCGCACATCTCCGACGCGACGAGGAGGGCCACGTGAGGGTCAGGCCGACGGGGATCGCTGCGCTCGGCGCCCTGGTCGCGCTGGTGACCGGCTGTTCGTGGGGCACCGGCGGCACGGACACGGGCGCCGCCGCCTCGCCGACGGCGACCACGCCGGCACCCACCACGTCGGCGGCCCCCAACCCGCTGCCCGGCATGCCCGAGGTCACCGACGCCGGCAACGTCTATGCCGCGGCCGGCGCCGGGATGCTCGGCCCGGCGGCTGCGTCCGCCCGGCCGATGGTCTACGTGCCGCACAACAGCGGTGAGGTCTGGGAGATCGACCCGGTCACCTTCCAGGTGGTGGCGAAGTTCCCAGCCGGCCGGGAGGTGCAGCACGTCGTCCCGGCCTGGGACATGCAGACGCTGTACGCGACCGACGACATCGGCAACACGATCACCCCGATCGACCCGACGACCGGGCACCCGGGCGCCCGTATCCGGGTCGACGACCCCTACAACATGTACTTCACGCCGGACGGCGCCGCGGCCATCTCGGTCGCCGAGAACCTCAAGTCGCTGGTCTTCTACGACCCGCACACGTGGGCCGAGCAGGGCCGGCTGTCGGTCCCCGAGTGCGCCGGCATCGACCACGCCGACTTCACCCCCGACGGTCGGACGGCGGTGTTCAGCTGCGAGTTCGCCGGCCGCGTCGCCGTGGTGGACGTGCCCACACGCACGGTGCTGCGGATGATCGACATGCCCACCCGGCACACCCGCATGGGGCCGCAGGACGTGAAGCTGGCGCCCGACGGCAGCCGGTTCTACATCGCCGACTCCGACCAGGGCGGTCTGTGGGTGCTCGACGGCGCCGCGACGCACGTCATCGGCCAGATCCCGACCGGCGCCGGCGCACACGGCCTGTACCTCAGCCGCGATGCCAACCAGCTCTACGTGACCAACCGGCACGCCAACAGCGTCTCGGTGCTCGACGCGCGCACCGGCGCGCCGATCACCGCCTGGGCGATCCCGGGGCCGTCCAGCCCGGACATGGGCGGGGTCACCGCCGACGGCAGCCGGCTGTGGCTGTCGGGCCGGTACAACCGCGAGGTCTACGTGCTGTCCACCGTCGACGGCCACCTGATCGCCCGGATCCCGGTCGGCAAGGGCCCGCACGGCCTCTGCGTCTGGCCGCAGCCGGGCCGCTACTCCCTGGGGCACACCGGAATCACCCGCTGACCGGCGCGGTCCGCCGGACCGTCAGGTGCGGGGTGACCGCGAGGGTCTGGGCCACGACGCAGTACCGCTCGGTCAGCGACGCGAGCGTGGCCAGCGTGGCGTCGTCGGCGTCGGTGTCCAGGTCGGCGAACACCTCGATGTCGCGCAGGCCGACCGGAACGTCGCGGGAGACCCCCAGGGTGCCGCGGGCGTCCATCTGCCCGCGGGCAGTCAGCTCGGCGCCGCGCACCTCGACGCCCATCGCCGTCGCCACGCTGCGCAGGGTCACCCCGGCACAGCCGAGCAGCGCCTGCAGCAGCATGTCCCCGGAGCAGGCGTCCGACCCGTCCCCGCCGGTGAACGGGTGCAGCCCGGCGCGCACCGGCCCGGACCAGGTCTCCACGGTCACGGTGATGCCCGGGTCGGCCCAGGAGGCGCGGGCCTCCATCGGCGCGCACGCCGTCCCGGGGTCGTCGCGGTACCGCTGCTTGAGCGGGGCCTGCAGGGCGCGGAGCTCGGCGGCGTCCAAGGTCATGTCCTCCAGCAACAGGGGTGGGACCCCGATGCTCGTCCCTCCGGTGTCCCGCTGCCAGGGCGGCGTGTGCACGCGGCGGTCACCCCGGACCAGCGCGGTCAGGTCTCCGGGTGCCCGCCGCCGTGAGGGGCCTCGGCCAGTCCGTCGACCAGGAGCACCCGGTGCAGCGGGTACATCGCGATCCGGTCATCCTCGGCCGTCCCGCTCGTCACGGTCAGCCAGCCGGTGGGGCCGAAGCGGACGATCCGGTCCGGTAGCTGCATCCGCCCGTCGGGCTCCGCGTCGTCCTGGACGGTGACCGTGGCGCGGTAGAGGTGCCGGTCGTTCAGGGTGGTGATGTCCATGGCGGGACGCTAGTGCCGTCCAGCCCCGGGGACGCCGCGTACGACCGCCGGCTCAGTCCGCCGGCTCAGTCCGCCGGCTCAGTCCGCCGGCTCAGTCCGCCGGACGCAGCACCGCGTCGATGAGGTGGGGCCCCGGCTCGGCCAGCGCGGCCGCGAACTGCTCGGCCAGCTCCTCGGCGGACGTCGCCCGGGTGGCCGGCACGCCCATCCCGGTGGCCAGCGCGACGAAGTCCAGGTCGGGTGAGCCGAGGTCGAGCAGCCGGCCGGCCCGTTCGCCGCCGCTGCGCGCCCCGACGTTCTGCAGCTCCCCCTCGAGGATCGCGTAGGCGCCGTTGTCGCAGATGACGGTGGTGACGTCCAGCTGCTCGCGGGCCTGGGTCCACAGCGCCTGGACGGTGTACATCGCGCTGCCGTCGGCCTGCAGGCTCACCACCGGGCGGTCCGGGCAGGCCACTGCCGCGCCGGTCGCCAACGGCAGCCCCGCCCCGATCGCACCGCCGGTCAGGGTGAGCCAGTCGTGCCGCGGTGCTCCGGCGGTGGCCGCGTGCAGGTGCGTTCCCGAGGTCAGCGCCTCGTCGACGACGATCGCCCCCTCAGGGAGCAGCGCCCCGACCACGGCCGCCATCGTGGCCGGGGTCAGCGCACCGGTGGGCAACGGAGGCCGCCGCAGCGCGGCCACCGCCGGGACGGCGTCCGGCGCCACCCGCTCGGCCAGCTCCCGCAGCGCGGCCACGCCGTCCTCATCGGGCCGGGAGAGCGCGTGCACCGCACACCCCACCGGGGCCAGTCGCCCGGGCAGGTCGGGGTAGGCGAAGAACGCGACCGGCTCCTTGGCGCCGACCAGCACCAGGTGCTCCGTCCCGGCCAGCTCCTGCATCGCGGCCTGCGGCGGGTAGGACAGCCGGGGGACGTCGGGCACACCGGCGCCGCGCGCCATCCGGGTCGGGAACGTCGAGGCGATCAGCCGGGCGCCGGTGCCCGCGGCGACCTGCGCCGCGGCCAGCAGCCCCTCCTCGGTGACCGCGTCCCCGGCCAGGAACAACACCGTCGACTCCCCCAGGACACCGGCCACCTCATCGAGCGCCGCCGGCGGCACGAGCGCGGCGGGTCGGCGGTCCGGGACCTCGGCCACCTCCGCGCCGTCGCTCCACGACACGTCGGCGGGCAGCACCAGCGTGGCCACCTGGCCTGGCGCCACCTGGGCGGCCGCGACCGCGTCGGCGGCGTCCTCGCCCACCGCGGCGGTGGCCAGCGACCGGCGCACCCAGCCGGACACCGCGCCGGCGATGGCGTCGATGTCGGACTCCAGCGGTGCGTCCAGCCGCTTGTGCGCCAGCGCGTGGTCGCCCACCACGTCGACCAGCGGGACCCCGGCCCGGGAGGCGTTGTGCAGGTTGGCGACACCGTTGCCCAACCCGGGCCCGAGGTGCAGCAGCGTCGCCGCCGGCCGCCCGGCCATCCGCGCGTAGCCGTCGGCGGCGCCCGTGGCCACGCCCTCGAACAGCGTGAGGACGGCGCGCATCTCCGGCACGTCGTCGAGCGCGGCCACGAAATGCATCTCCGAGGTGCCCGGGTTGGCGAAGCACACGTCCACCCCGCCGGCGACCAGCGTGCGGATCACTGCCTGTGCACCGTTCATGACTCAGCCCTTCTCTCCCGTGCCGGCGGCGCCGCCCACGCCCCTCGGCTTCTGCAGCCGGGCGGCCGCCAGGCGGGACTCTCGCAGCAGTGGCCCACGCGGGCGACTCGAGGCGGCCCTGGCCCGGGCCGGGACGAGGCGCAGGCCGCGCCGGTTCCCCAAGGGGCTGGGGACCGACACGGCCTGCGGGTCAGGGAAGGGCGCGGGGTTACTTGTCCGGGCCGTAGAGGCCGAAGTGCAGCGCCGGATCCTGGGGCTCCCAGGTGCCCCGCTGCTGCGACCGCGTACCCATCTCTCGTACCCGGTCGAGCAGCGCGCGGCCCAGCTCCAGCTGCCCCGGCTCCCAGGACCGGAGTGCGCCCGGCACGTTGCCGCGGTGGGCCAGCAGCGCCTCGGCCAGCGCCCATCCGTCGGCGGCGGCCTTGGCCGTGCCGGCCGCGGCGTGCGGACGGGCCGCGAACGCGGCGTCACCGACGAGCGCCACCCGGCCGAAGGCCATCCGGTCCACCTCGATGTCCAGCACCGGCTGGATGTAGGGCTCAGCGGTGCGGTTGACCAGCTCAGCGGCGGCCGGTGCCAGCGCAGCCAGCGCGGTCTCCTTCAGCTCTGCCACGTACCGGTCCTGCACCTGCCCGGGGTGCACCGACACCGGCGCCGGGAAGCCGCGCTTGTCGGTGAGCATCTCGTCGAGCTCCGGCCCGACCGGGACGTTGCGGTACCAGACGTAGTTCAGCAGGCGCCGGCCACGCTCGAGCTCCCCGCCCAGCCCCGGGATCGGGTACATGCAGATGTGGCTCAGTGGACCCACGGAGTAGCTCAGCGCGTCATCGAGCAGCGCGTGCGTCTCGGCGGACACCTCGGTCTCGGGCACCGTGCCGCGCCAGCCGACGTAACCGGAATAGACGGGCTGGACGTCCGGCAGCAGGCGACGCCGGCCGGTGGAGGAGATGCCGTCGGCGAAGACGACCAGGTCCGCCCGCTCGGTGCGGCCGCTGACGAAACGCACATCGACCCCGTCGGCGTCCTGGTCGATGCCCACCGCGAACTCACCCAGGTGGTAGCGCTCGGTGCCGAAGTCCTGCAGCAGGAACCGGTAGAGCGTCGTCCAGGACGTGAACCGCCATCCGGCCGGCTCCTCGTGGACCACCTCGTTGTCCGCGCCGATGTAGCGGAGTGCCGACGAGCCGGTGCTGACCGCCTCCACCGAGACGTCGGCGCGGCGCTCGGTCAGCCACCGGACGGTGTCGGGCTGCAGGACGATGCCGGCCCCGCGACCGTCCAGCAGCGTCGGCGTGCGCTCGAACAGGTCGACGCGGAAACCCTGGTCGCGCAGCAGGAGGGCGGTGGTCAACCCCCCGATGGATCCGCCGACCACGATGGCCCGCTGCTCCTCGAACGTCGGCATCCGGTCCTCCAGGTGTTGGTGGCACGGGGCTCCTGCGCCCCGCAGCTCGTGTCCAGACTGACCTCCACAGACCCTTCAGCCCTATGGGTGGCGCCACAGGGTTCTGCCGGAGGGCTGGGAGCTCTCACATCCTTCTGGGAGCCTCGCCGGAGCCGCTGATGACCGCCGCCAGCGATTCCAGACTGGCCACGTTGTGACCGGGCAGGAACACGTCGAGATGCGGGAGCGCAGCCGCCATCCCCCGTGCCAGTGGCTGGTAGCGGGGGTCGCCCTTGAGCGGGTTCAGCCACACCAGGCGGTACGCCAACCGGGACAGCCGGGCGCTGGCCCGTCCCAGCAACGCGGGGTCGTCCCGGTCCAGACCGTCGGAGGAGACGATGACGAACGCGCCGCGCAGAGCTGCGTGCCCGCGCCGCTGGTCCAGCAACCGGGTCAGTGAGGTGGCCAGCCGGGTGCCGCCGTCCCAGTCGGCGACCTGCCGGCCCACGACCGCCAGCGCCCGGTCGGCGGAGTCGTGCCGCAACGCGTCGGTGACGCGGGTGAGCCGCACGCCGACGGTGAACACCTCGACCCGGTGCCCGGCGTGCAGCAGGGCATGGCCGAAGCGCAGCAGCGCCAGGGCGTAGGGGGTCATCGAGCCGGAGACGTCGACGACCAGGGTGACCGGCCGCTGACGGATCCGGCGGCGACGCCGGCCGAGCTGGGCCGGTTCGCCGTCGGTGGCCAGGGAGAGCCGCAAGGTGGCGCGCATGTCCAGGTACCGGCCGGTGCGGGCCGCGCGGCGTCGCCGGCTCAGCCGCCGGGGCAGCCGGACCCGCAGCCGCCGGATCAGCAGTGCGGCCACGCGGCGCTCCTCCAGCGTCATCCGCGCGAAGGACTTCTCCCGCAGCCGCTCCGCCTC
>JAOPWG010000156.1 GCA_025965775.1 Modestobacter sp.
GCGGTCGGCGGTGCGGCGCAGCGACTCCGCGCGGCGCCACCGGGCGATCGCGGCATGGTCCCCGGACAGCAGCACCGGGGGAACCTCGTGGCCCCGCCAGGTCGCCGGCCGGGTGTAGGAGGGGCCCTCGAGGAGCCCGTCGGCGTGCGAGTCGAACTCGACGGACTCGGCGTTGCCGACCACGCCGGGGATCAGCCGGGTGACCGCCTCCACCATGACCAGGACGGCGGACTCCCCACCGGCCAGCACGTAGTCACCGATCGAGACCTCGGAGACCGGGCCGCTGCCGGCGGCCCAGTCGGCGACCCGCTGGTCGATGCCCTCGTACCGGCCGCAGGCGAAGACCAGCCCTGGCTCCGCGGCCCAGGCTGCGGCGGTGGCCTGGGTGAACGGCCGGCCGGCCGGGGTGGGCACGACCAGCCGGGTGCCCGGCGGTCGGACCGCCTCCAGCGCCCGGGCCCAGGGCTCGGGGCGCATCACCATGCCGGGCCCGCCGCCGTAGGGAGCGTCGTCCACGGTGCGGTGCACGTCGTCGGTCCACTGCCGCAGGTCGTGCACGCCGATGGTCACCAGACCGCGGGCGGCCGCCTTGCCGAGCAGGGACTGGCCCAGGGGGGCCAGGTACTCGGGGAAGATCGTCAGGACGTCGATGCGCAGCGCGCTCAGAGCTCCAGCAGGCCCTCGGGCGGGTCGACGACGAGGCGGCCGGCGGCCAGGTCGACCGTCGGCACGATGGCCGTCACGAAGGGGACGAGCAGCTCCCCGCCCTCGGGACGGCGGACGACCAGCAGCTCGCTGCCGTCGTGCCGCACCGCGGTGACCTGGCCGAGCGCCGAGCCGTCGGGCAGCTGCGCGGTGAGTCCGACGAGCTGGTGGTCGTAGTAGGAGTCGGGGTCCTCGAGTTCGGGCAGCTCGGCGACCGGGACCAGCAGGATGGTGTTGCGCAGGGCGTCGGCGGCTTCCCGGTCGGCGGAGGGCACGCCGTCCGGACCGGCCACCTGCAGCAGCAGCGTGCCGCTGTGCCACCGCTTGTCCACCACGGTCAGCGGACCGCGCGCGGCCGGTTCGGTGGTGAGCACGGCACCGGGGGCGAAGCGCAGGTCCGGGTCGTCGGTGCGCACCTCGACGGTGACCAGACCACGGACACCGTGGGGCCGGCCGATACGGCCGACCACCACGGTGTCGGTGGGCTCAGGAGCTGCAGGCACGGGGTTGCTGCTCAGCGCCCGTCGGTGTCGACGACGTCGACCCGCAGGCCGCGACCGCCGACCCCGGTCATGACCTGGCGCAGCGCCTTGGCGGTGCGCCCGCCACGGCCGATGACCTTGCCGAGGTCGTCGGGGTGCACCCGGACCTCGAGGGTCTTGCCACGCCGGCCGTTGACGAGGTCGACGGCGACGTCGTCGGGGTTGTCGACGATGCCCTTGACCAGGTGCTCGAGCGCCTCTTCGAGCACGACTTACTCGGCGGGCGTCTCGGCGGCAGCCGGCTCGGCAGGCGCAGCGGTGTCGGCCTTGGGAGCGGCCTTCTTCTTCGGGGTGGTGGCGTCGGCCGAGGGCTCGCCCATGGCGGCGCGCGCGGCCTCCTCGTAGATGGCCTTCTTGTCGGCCTTGGGGGCCGCGACCTTCATGGGCGGCGGCGCGGGCTCGCCCTTGAACTTCTGCCAGTCACCGGTGACCCGGAAGATGGCGGCGACGGCTTCGGTCGGCTGCGCGCCGACGCCCAGCCAGTACTGCGCCCGCTCGGTGTCGACCTCGATGTAGGAGGGGTCCTCCTTCGGGTGGTACTTGCCGATGGTCTCGATCGACCGGCCGTCCCGCTTGGTGCGGGCGTCGGCGACGACGATGCGGTAGTACGGCGCGCGCATCTTGCCCAGTCGCATGAGCTTGATCTTGGTGGCCACGGTGGGTGGTGTACTCCTCGAACTCAGATCGGTGTAGCCCGCCGGACGGACGCGTGGGGCACGCCGGGGCGAAGCGAGGGACACGGACGGCAACGGTGAGAGGGCCGCCCACCGCCGTGTTCGACCCCCCATCATGCCAGACGGACAGGAGCCGGCCCATGCCAGCGTCAGACCCACCCCCCGGGCCGGTGCCGGAGCTGCTGCACCACGTCGAGCTGTGGGTGCCGGACCTGCCGCGCGCGGAGCGTTCCTGGGGCTGGCTGCTGACCGCGCTGGGCGCGCAGCCCTACCAGAGCTGGGAGCACGGCCGGTCCTGGCGACGCGGCGGCGTCTACGTCGTCCTGGAACAGTCGCCGGCACTGTCCGCCGGCCGGCACGACCGGCTCTCCCCCGGGCTGAACCACCTGGCCCTCCGGGTCGGGTCGGCCGCCCAGCTGGACCGGCTCGTGGCCGAGGCCCCGCAGCACGGCTGGGAGCTGCTGTTCCCCGACCGGCATCCCTTCGCCGGCGGCCCGGAACACCGGGCCGCCTACCTGGCGGACGAGGACGGCTTCGAGGTGGAGCTGGTCGTCGGCTGACGCCCGCGTCCGCTCAGCCGCGGACGGCGGCGACCACCGCGGCGGCAGCCTCGGCGACGGGCACCTCGGTGCGCTCCCCGGTGATCCGGTCCCGCACCTCGATCACGCCCTCGGCGACCCCGCGGCCCACCGTGACGATGGTCGGCATGCCCAGCAGCTCGGCGTCCTTGAACTTGACCCCGGGCGAGACCTTCGGCCGGTCGTCGAACAGCACGGTCAGCCCGGCGGCGACGAGCTCGCCGGCCAGCGTCTCCGCGGCCTCGAACACCGCGGCGTCCTTGCCGGTGGCGACCAGGTGCACGTCGGCGGGCGCGATCTCCCGCGGCCAGACCAGCCCGAGCTCGTCGTGGGTGGACTCGGCGATCGCGGCCACGGCACGGGAGACCCCGATGCCGTACGAGCCCATCGTGACGGTCACCAGCTTGCCGTTCTCGTCGAGCACCTTGAGGTCCAGTGCCTCGGCGTACTTGCGGCCCAGCTGGAAGATGTGGCCCATCTCCACGCCGCGGGCCAGCTCCAGCGGACCGGAGCCGTCCGGCGCCGGGTCCCCCGGCAGCACCTCCGCGGCCTCGACCACGCCGTCCCAGCTGAAGTCCCGGCCGGCGACCAGGTCGAAGACGTGCTTGCCCGCCTCGTTGGCGCCGGTGATCCACCGGGTGCCGGGCACGACGCGGGGGTCGACCAGGTAGCGGATACCGGACTTGCCCTCCGTGCCGAGCACCTGGGGGCCGATGTAGCCCCGCACCAGGTCCGGGTGGGCGGCGAAGTCGGTGAAGGGCTCGACCTCGGCCGGGGCGACCTGTGCCTCCAGCCGCTTGGCGTCCACCTCGCGGTCGCCGGGCAGGCCGATCACCAGCGGCTCGCGGGTGCCGTCGGGGTGCACGAGGGTCACCACGACGTTCTTCAGCGTCGAGGCGGCGGTGTAGCCGGCGTCGGGGAACTTCTCGTTCGCCACCGCGACCAGGCTGTCGATCGTCGGGGTGTCGGGGGTGTCCTCGACGTGGGCCTCGGGCAGCCCGTCGAACGGGATGGACTCCGGCACGACGGTGGTGACCGCCTCCACGTTGGCCGCGTACCCGCCCGGCGAGCGGACGAAGGTGTCCTCCCCGATGGCCGTCGGCGTCAGGAACTCCTCGCTCCTGGACCCGCCCATCGCCCCCGACATCGCCGAGACGATCACGTAGTCCAGTCCCAGCCGGTCGAAGATCTTGATGTAGGCGGCGCGGTGCGCCGCGTAGGAGCGGTCCAGGCCGGCGTCGTCGACGTCGAAGGAGTAACTGTCCTTCATGGTGAACTCGCGGCCGCGGAAGAGCCCGGCCCGGGGCCGCGCCTCGTCCCGGTACTTGGTCTGGATCTGGTACAGCGAGACGGGCAGGTCCTTGTAGGACCCGTACAGGTCCTTCACCAGGAGCGTGAACATCTCCTCGTGGGTGGGGCCGAGCAGGAAGTCGTTGCCCCGGCGGTCCTTCAGGCGGAAGACGTTGTCGCCGTACTCGGTCCAGCGGCCGGTCGCCTCGTAGGGCTCACGCGGCAGCAGCGCAGGGAAGTGCACCTCCTGCGCGCCCATCGCGTCCATCTCCTCGCGGACGACGCGCTCGACGTTGCGGAAGACCCGCCAGCCCAGCGGCAGCCAGGTGAATCCGCCCGGCGCGACCCGCCGGATGTAGCCGCCCCGGACGAGCAGGCGGTGGCTGGGGACCTCGGCGTCAGCCGGGTCGTCGCGCAGGGTGCGCAGGAACAGGGTGGACATCCGCAACAACACGGCATTGATTGTCGCCCTACGGGCTCCCACCGCGGCCAGCGGGTTTCTCACGGTGCGCTGAGCCGGTACCCGTGCCGTCGGTCAGCCGTCCGATCCGTGACCGCCGCCGTGCCGACCAGCCGAGTCGGCACCGGGTCCGTCGTCGGCGCCGTGTCCGCCACCGACCCGGTCGACGGAGTCGTCACCGGTGGGCTGGGCCGCACGACTGGCCGACGGCGCCGCGGACGGACCGTCGTCCCCACCGCTGTCGTCGGCCCGGGGCCCCTTCACGGAGAACCCGGGGGCGCCGGCTGCGCACCCCGCTGACCGCGTTGCGGCTGGACGTCGAGTCACTGCCCCCCGCCGACCGGGGGCGGCTGCTGGAGGACGTCGACGCGCGACGCCGGCGCCGTGATCGGTGACCGGGTCCGGTTCTGGCCGGTGCTGGCCGAGGAGGAGCACCGGCCGGTCACCGTCGAACTGCCGCCGGTACCGCTCGCCGTCCGGCTGGCCGCCGGTGACCTGGCTACGGCCGTGGACGCGCTGCTGGGCGACGTCTTCACGCACACGCCGGAGGGACGGCGCTGACGGTCCGCGTGCGGCCCCGGGGCGGTCGCAGCGGCGCCGGGTCGCCCGGCCTGGGGCTGGACATCGCCCGGCGGCCGCCGAGGGCTCCGGCGGGGCGCTGGTCCTCGTCTCGTCGCCGGCTGGGACCGAGGTCACCCCGTGACTCGCGATCGCTCAGCTGACCACGCAGCCCCGCAGCACCGTTCGTTGCGGTGACTGCAACGTGTCGAGGTCGGCCCGCGGGTCGCGCTCGTAGACCACCAGGTCCGCCGGCGCCCCCTCCTCGATGCCGGGCAGCCCGAGCCAGGTCCGTGCCGCCCAGGACCCGGCCGCCAGCGCCACCTCGGCCGGCAACCCGGCGGCGTGCAGGGCCCGGATCTCGTCGGCGACCAGCCCGTGGTCGATCCCACCGCCGGCGTCGGTGCCGGCGAACACCGGGACACCGGCCTCGTACGCCGCCCGCACCACCGCGCCGGAGCCGGCGTACAGCCGCCGCATCGTCGAGGCGTACGCCGGGAACTTCGCCTCCCCTGCCGCCGCGAAACCGGGGAAGTTCGCCACGTTCACCAACGTCGGGACGACGGCGGTGCCGCGGGCGGCCATCGCTGCGACCAGCTCCTCCGTCAGCCCCGTGCCGTGCTCGATGCAGTCGATGCCGGCGTCGACGAGGCCGGGCAGCGCGTCGGTGCCGAAGGTGTGCGCGGTGACCCGGGCGCCCTCGGCGTGCGCCGCCGCGATCGCCTCGGTCAGCACGTCGGCCGGCCACTCCGGCGCGAGGTCCCCGACCCCGCGGTCGATCCAGTCGCCGACCAGCTTCACCCACCCGTCGCCGCGGCGGGCCTGCACCCGTACCTGCGCGACCAGGTCCGCGGGCTCGATCTCGAGGGCCAGGCCCGGGATGTACCGGCGCGGGGCGGCCAGGTGCCGGCCGGCCCGGATGATGCGGGGCAGCTCCGGGTCGTCGTCCAGCGCCCGGGTGTCCACCGGCGACCCGCAGTCGCGCAGCGCCAGCACCCCGGCGGCGCGCTCCGTGAGCGCCTGCTCGCGCAGCCCGGCGAGGTCCTCGACATGCCCGCCGCCGCGGGCGATGCCGACGTGACAGTGCGCGTCGACCAGGCCCGGGAGGACGAAGCCGCCGCGGCTGACCGTCTCCGCGCCCGGCACCGGCTCGAAGGTGATCCGGCCCGCACGCACCCACAGGTCGCGGTGCTCGCCCTCGGGGAGCAGCACCCCGGCAAGGTGCAGGTCAGGCAGGTCCCGGTCGGACGGGCCGGTCACCGGCCGGGCCGCTCGTCCCCAGGGGTGTCGAAGCGGAGCTTGGTCAGGTCCGGCAGCCCCTGGCCCGGCGGCAGACCGGGCAGGCCACCGGGCACACCGCCACCCGGCAGGCCGCCGGGGAAGCCGCCGCCGGGCATGCCACCCGGCGCACCGATCGCCCGGCGGGCCGGACCACCCTTCGCCTTGCCCTTGCCCTTCTTGGCGTTCTTGCCCCGCGCCTGCGCCTGCATCTGGCGACCGCGGGCCTTCTTCGACATGGGCCCCATCCCGGGCAGGCCCATGCTCCCGGCCATCTGCCCCATCATCTTCTGGGCCTGGCCGAAGCGCTCCAGCAGCTGGTTGACGTCGGTGACACTGACCCCCGAGCCGTTGGCGATGCGCACCCGCCGCGAGGCGTTGATGATCTTCGGGGTGACCCGCTCGGCCGGCGTCATCGACCGGATGATCGCCGCGGTGCGGTCCAGGTCGCGGTCGTCGACCTGCTTGAGCTGCTCCTTCATCTGCCCGGCGCCGGGCAGCATGCCGAGCAGGTTGGCGATCGGACCCATCTTGCGGATGGTCAGCATCTGCTCGAGGAAGTCCTCGAGGGTGAAGCCCTCCCGGGAGGCGAGCTTGCTCGCCATAGCCTCGGCCTGGTCGGCGTCGAACGCCTGCTCGGCCTGCTCGATGAGGGTGAGGACGTCGCCCATCCCCAGGATGCGCGAGGCCATCCGCTCGGGGTGGAAGACGTCGAAGTCGGCGAGCTTCTCACCGGTGGAGGCGAACATGATCGGCTGCCCGGTCACGTGCCGGACCGATAGCGCGGCGCCACCGCGGGCGTCCCCGTCGAGCTTGGTCAGCACGACGCCGCTGAACCCGACGCCGTCGGCGAAGGCCTGCGCGGTGGTGACGGCGTCCTGGCCGATCATCGCGTCGACCACGAACAGCGTCTCGTCGGGGTGGACGACGTCGCGGATCCCGGCGGCCTGCGCCATCAGCTCCGCGTCGATGCCCAGCCGGCCCGCGGTGTCGACGACGACGACGTCGTGCATCGATCGGCGGGCGTGCTCGATCGACGCCGCGGCCACCGCGATCGGGTCGCCCACACCGTTGCCGGGCTCGGGGGCGAACACGTCGACCCCGGCCTGCCCGGCGACCACGGACAGCTGCTGGACGGCGTTGGGTCGCTGCAGGTCCGCGGCCACCAGCAGCGGGGTGTGTCCCTGCGCCTTGAGCCAGCGGCCGAGCTTGCCCGCCAGCGTGGTCTTCCCGGCGCCCTGCAGTCCGGCCAGCATGATCACCGTCGGCGCCTGCTTGGCGTAGCGGATCCGCCTGGTCTCCCCGCCGAGGATGCCGACGAGCTCCTCGTTGACGATCTTGATGATCTGCTGCGCCGGGTTCAGCGCCTGCGAGACCTCGGCTCCCCGGGCCCGCTCCTTGACCGCGGCGATGAACGACCGGACGACGGGCAGCGCGACGTCGGCCTCGAGCAGCGCGATGCGGATCTCCCGCGC
>JAOPWG010000175.1 GCA_025965775.1 Modestobacter sp.
CGTGGCGCAGGCGGCCGCCGAGTTGGGCTGGGGCACCGCGGGCGTGGTGGCCAGCCCGCTGCCCGGTCCGGCCGGCAACGTGGAGTTCTTCCTGTGGCTGCGCCGTGACGCCCCGCCCCCGGAGCAGACTGACGTCGACCGAGCAGTCCGGGAGGGACCCCAGTGAGCGAGCTTGCGAGCTCACGCATGAGCACGGCAGCGCCGCGAACGCGGTCGACGAGCGCCAGCGAGGAGATCCCGTGAGCGAGCTTGCGAGCTCACGCATGAGCACGGCAGCGCCGCGAACGCGGTCGACGAGCGCCAGCGAGGAGATCTCGTGAGCGAGCTTGCGAGCTCACGCATGAGCACGGCAGCGCCGCGAACGCGGTCGACGAGCGCCAGCGAGGAGAACCAGTGAGCGAGTGCACCCCGTTGTCGGGCCAGGCGTCGTCCGACTCGACGACCCGGCGGGTGCTGCTGGCCGTGCACACGGGCCGGGCGGACATCGTCGAGCTCGCGCGCGCCGCGGCGGCCCGGCTGGTCAAGGCCGGGATGGTCGTCCGGGTGCTCGAGGACGAGGCGGCGGCGCTGGCCATCCCCGAGGCCGAGGTCTGCCCCTTCGGTCCCGAGGCTGCCCGGGACGTCGAGATCGTGCTTGTCTTCGGTGGCGACGGGACCTTCCTGCGGGCCGCCGAACTGGCCCGCGCGACCGACGCCGCCCTGGTCGGGGTGAACCTGGGCCGGGTCGGATTCCTCGCCGAGACCGAGCCCGAGACCGTCGAGGACATGCTCGCCGCCGTCGAGGGCTGCCACTACGAGGTCGAGGAGCGGATGACGATCGAGGCGACGGTGCTGGACGCCGACGGGCGCTGCACCGGCGGCACCTGGGCGCTCAACGAGGTGTCGGTGGAGAAGGTCGAGCGATCCCGGGTGCTCGATGTCGTGCTGGCCATCGACGGACACCCGCTCACCAGCTTCGGCTGCGACGGCATCCTGTGCGCCACTCCGACGGGGTCGACCGCGTACGCGTTCTCCGCCGGCGGCCCGGTGATCTGGCCGGACGTCGAGGCACTGCTGGTCGTGCCGACCAACGCCCATGCCCTGTTCGCCCGCCCGCTGGTCACCTCACCCACCTCGGTGCTGACCGTGGCCGTTCCGCCGGACGGGACCCGGGCCCGTGTCTCCGCCGACGGTCGCCGGGTGGTCGACGTTCCCGATGGCGGCCGGGTGGACGTCCGCCGCTCCGACCGCCCGGTGCGCATCGCCCGGATCAACCCGAGGACCTTCGCCGACCGTCTGGTGGCCAAGTTCGGGTTGCCGGTCCGCGGGTTCCGCGACGCCCGTTCGCACGGCCCCGGCCACGAGGCCCCGATTGGACGGCGAAATGTCCTGCAACGCGACGTCGCGTCCGCTCACGGCCTTGCCTCCTCCTGGCAGGGGGAGGTGACCTGTGGCGACCCGGACGGCGGCGCGTGAGCCCGGGATTCCGTCCGCTGCGCCCCCCTCGGCGGCCCAGGTGCGGCACGCCGTCGGCAACGGCGTCCTCGCCGAGCTGCACATCCATGGCCTGGGGGCCATCGACGACGTCACGCTGGAGCTCGGTCCCGGGCTGACCGTGGTCACCGGCGAGACCGGCGCCGGCAAGACGATGGTGGTCACGGGGCTGACGCTGCTCTTCGGCGGCCGCGCCGACCCTGGCCGTGTCCGGGCCGGCGGGCGCGCCAGTGTCGAGGGGCGCCTGGTGCTGCCGGCCCAGTCACCGGTCTGGGCGCGGGCCGCCGACGCCGGCGCTGAACCCGACGAGGACGGCACCCTGATCCTCGCCCGCACCGTGAGCGCCGAGGGGAGGTCCCGGGCGCACCTGGGGGGCCGCAGCGTCCCGGTGGGGGTGATCGCCGAGCTGGCCGAGGACCTGCTCGCCGTGCACGGGCAGACCGACCAGCTGCGGCTCACCCGCCCCGCCGAGCAGCGTCGGGCGCTCGACCGCTACGCCGGGCCGGAGCACCTGGCGCTCCTGGACGAGCACCGGTCCGCCTACGCCCGGTGGCGCCAGCTGGCCGACGACCTGGACCGGCGGCGCAGCCAGGCCCGCGAGCTGGCGCAGACCGCCGACGTCCTGCGGCACGGGCTGGAGGAGATCTCCGGCGTGGCCCCGGAGCCCGGCGAGGACGAGGCGCTGGACGCGCAGGCCGCCCGGCTCGGGGACGCCGATGCCCTCCGCGCCGCCGCGGACGCGGCCCGGCTGGCCCTGGTGGGCGACGTGACCGGCGATCTCGGCACCGCCGGCGAGCCGCCGCAGGACGCCACGGCCGCCCTGGCCGTCGCCGAACGGGCACTGGCCGCCTCCAACGACCCGGCGCTCGTCCTCCTGGCACAGGACCTCGCCGACGCCGTCGCCGTGGTGTCCGACGTCGGCGTCCAGCTGGCCGGGTACATGGCCGATCTCGACGCCGACCCGGCGCGGCTGGCCGAGGTCCTGGACCGGCGTGCGGTGATCACCGCACTGGTCCGCAAGTACGCCGACCCGGGGGAGGGGCTGTCCGGGGTGCTCGCCTGGGCCGCGGACGCCGAGGCGCGACTGTCCCAGCTCGACGTGTCCGACGAGACGCTCGAGACCCTCACCGCCGCCCGGGACGCCGCGCACGCCGAGCTGGCCGAGCTGTCGGCGCGGGTCACCGCCGGCCGGACCGCCGCCGCCGAGGGGTTCGCCGCCGAGGTCGGCACGGAGCTGGCAGGGCTGGCGATGAAGAACGCCCAGGTGTCCTTCCGGATCGACACCGACGCCGGGCACCCGGGCCCGGAGGGTGTCGACGAGGTCGCCCTGCTGCTGTCCCCGCACCCGGGTGCGCCGGCCCGGCCGGTGCACCGGGGCGCCTCCGGCGGTGAGCTGTCACGGGTGATGCTGGCCATCGAGGTCGTCTTCGCCGGCGCGGACCCGGTGCCGGTGATGGTCTTCGACGAGGTCGACGCCGGCGTCGGTGGTCAGGCCGCCGGCGAGATCGGACGACGGCTGGCCCGGC
>JAOPWG010000186.1 GCA_025965775.1 Modestobacter sp.
TGCCGACGGCGTCCTGCACGTACTTCTCCACGTCCTCGCGCCCCGACTCGGTGGCCAGCGGGCCCACCTGGGTGCCGGGGTCCATGGGGTCACCGACGGTCAGCGCCGCGATCTTCTCCGCGAAGAGGCGGGTGAACTCCTCCGCGGCGTCGCGGTGCACGAAGAACCGCTTGGCCGCGATGCAGCTCTGCCCGTTGTTCTGGTTGCGGGAGGTGACGCCCACGCTCGCGGCGGTCTCCAGGTTCGCCGAGGGCATCACGATGAAGGGGTCGCTGCCGCCGAGCTCCAGCACGGTCGGCTTGAGGACGTCGCCGGCGGTGGCGGCCACCGACCGGCCGGCCGGCGCGCTGCCGGTCAGCGTCGCGGCGACCACCCGGTCGTCGCGCAGCACCCGCTCGACGCTCGAGGAACCCACCAGCAGGGTCTGGAAGACGTCGGCGGGGAAGCCGGCCTTGCGGAACAGCTCCTCCATGTACAGCGCCGTCTGCGGGACGTTGCTGGCGTGCTTGAGCAGGCCGACGTTGCCGGCCATCAGCGCCGGGGCGGCGAAGCGCATCGCCTGCCAGAGCGGGAAGTTCCAGGGCATGACCGCCAGGACGACGCCCAGCGGCTGGTACACGACGTAGGCCTCGCGCGCCCCGACGGCGTCGGAGTCGCGCGGGATGGGCTCGAGGAAGGCCGGCCCGTGCTCGGCGTAGTAGCGCAGCGCCGTGGCGCACTTGGCGACCTCGGCCTTGGCCGAGGCCAGCGTCTTGCCCATCTCGGTGGTCATCAGCTCGGCGACCGCGGGTGCGTCGCCGTCCAGGACGTCGGCCGCCGCACGCAGCCAGCCGACGCGCTGCTCGACGGGGGTCAGCCGGTAGGAGGCCCAGGCCGCGGCGGCCCGGGCGATCTTCTCCTCGAGCGCCTCGTCGGACAACGGCTCGTAGGTCTTGAGCGTCTCTCCGGTGGTGGGGTTGATCGTCGCGATCGCCATGACCCCTCCCCTGCCCCGCCGGCCGAAGGTGAAACGGTCGACCTCCCGGCCATCGGTGGACGATCGCCACCATTGCCGCGCGGGTGTGATGCAGCTTACGTTCCGTGCACACCGTCACACTCCGAGGAGACCCCATGGACAGGCTGCGTTTCGGCATCTTCCTGGCCCCGTTCCACCCGGCCGGGGAGAACCCCACGCTGGCCCTGCAGCGCGACCTGGAGCTGATCGAGCACCTGGACCGGCTGGACTACGACGAGGCCTGGATCGGGGAGCACCACTCCGCCGGCACCGAGCTCATCGCCTCGCCGGAGATCTTCATCGCCGCGGCCGCCGAGCGCACCAAGCACATCAAGCTGGGTACCGGGGTCACCTCGATCACCTACCACAACCCGCTCTGGGTGGCCGAGCGCATGGTCCTGCTGGACCACCTCACCCGGGGCCGGGCCATGCTCGGCTGCGGGCCGGGATCCCTGCCGACCGACTCGATGATGCTGGGGCTCAACCCCACCGAGACCCGCGAGCTGCTGCCGGTCGACCTGGACATCATCATGCGACTGCTGCACGGGGAGACCGTCACCGCGCAGACCAGGACGCACACCCTGGTCAACGCCCGGCTGCACCTGCGCCCCTACACCCAGCCGCACTTCGAGATCGCCGTCGCCGCCGTCGCCTCGCCGACCGGACCCAAGATGGCCGGGACCCACGGCGTCGGGCTGCTGTCCATCGGCGCCACGCTGACCAAGGACGGGTTCGACGCCCTCGCCCACCACTGGAACGTCGTCCAGGAGCAGGCCGAGGCCCATGGCCAGACGGTCGACCGGTCCGCGTGGCGGCTGGTCGGGCTGATGCACGTGGCGGAGACCCGCGAGCAGGCCTACCGGGACGTGGAGCACGGCATCGAGACCTGGTTCCGCTACTTCCAGAAGACCGCGGCGTTCCCCCAGATGGCCGTGGAGGGCGGCGACCTCAAGGAGATGATCGACTTCATCAACGAGGCCGGCGTCGGCGCGATCGGCACCGTCGAGGACGCCCGCGCGCAGGTCCAGCGGCTCTGGGACCAGTCCGGCGGCTTCGGCGCGATGCTCCTGCTCGCCCACGAGTGGGCGAACCCGGAGGCGACCAGGCGCTCCTACGAGCTGATCGCCCAGCACGTCATGCCGCACTTCCAGGGCGGTGCGGTGACCCACGCGCAGGCCTCGCTGACGGCCAAGGAGCTGGCGATGGGCAAGCGCGAGGACTACGCCGCCCAGCAGCTGCAGGCCGTCGCCACGATGACCGAGCGCTACCAGCAGGAGGTGGCCACCAAGGACTGAGCCCCGCCGGCGGGGACGGCGGGCGGCCGGGTCGCCGTCCCCCCGCTCGTCAGCCGCGCCTGGTGTCCAGGCGCTGGAGCAGCTCGTCGGCGACCCGCTCGATCTCCAGGTGGTCGTTCTGCGCCGCCCGCTGCTTGGCGTGGATGAGCGCCGACCGGTAGACCTTGTGGAAATCGCCGTAGGGGAAGCGGTAGCGGGCCTTGGTCTCCTCCCCTGCGTCCGGGTCGATCGCGAGGTGCCACGCCCCGTACCCGTCGTACCCGTGTCGCTCGATCTCCTCGTTCTCCTGCTGCGCCGAGGGCGCGGCGTGCGACCACTCGGTCGTGTCGTCGTGCCGGCCGGCGTCGATCAGTTCCCGCGCCTTCGCGACGCCGGCCTCGTTCACTCGGTACGTGGGCATGCCGGCCTCCTACCCCGGCCGGCCGTGGACGGATCGCCCAGCCGACCGGCTCAGCGCAACGGCGGGATGACGCGCCCGGCGGCCAGCCGGTCGAACAGCTCCAGGAACCGGTCGCCGGTGTCCAGGCAGTCGCCGAACCCGGCCTGACGCAGGGTGATCGTCGAGCTGACATTGTCGAAGCCGGAGGTGGAGATGAACTCGAAGGCACTGGGCACCACCGTTCCCCGGTCGGTACAGCTGCTGCAGTCACTGGTGCACCCCGACGTCCAGCGGGACCTGGCGCTGGTGTCCACGTACGGCGGCATCCCCACCGAGGCCAACGCCGACATCCCGGCCGACGACCTGGCCCACCTCGCCGCCCACGGCGACGAGGTGGCCCGGCCCAGCAGGACGACCCCGGTCAGTGGCAGCGCCGGTGGTGGGTCTGCGTGATCGCCCAGGCCCTCTTCCTTCCCTTCGTGTTCGCGCTGGCCGGCCGGTGGAGCCCGGAGAAGGCCACGGCCGACGAGGCGGACCACGAGCGGCGCGTCCAGGAGGAGCTCGCCGCCCTGGAGGCGGGCCTGGTCCGACCCGCTGACGGCACCATGCACGGTCGGGCCGGTGAGCCACTGCCCACCGGCCCGACGTGCGTCTGCGGCCGCTGCGCCACCGGGAGGAGGGGGCCGCAGCGAAGGCTCACGGTGAGGTCGAGGGTCAGAGTCGCCCGGATACCGCGCTCCCGTAGCCGATCCCACCGGCTCGGCGAATGGCTCGACCGTGCCCTCGGCGTCATCGACATCGCGTCGGGCCGCCCACGACCTGGCCATCGTGCTCAACCAGCTCAACCAGCTCAACCAGCGGGTGCTGTACGGCACTTTCAGCGGCGGACCTCCCAGGCCCGCTCGGTCACCGTGCCGTGGATGGCGTGCGGCGGCGAGAGCTGCGGCAGCCGTCCGGCGTCAGTACCCCAGCCCGCCGGCGGCCACGATGGCGGTGACCTCGCGGACCGTCGCCGACTCGACCGGCAGGTGCGGCAGGACCGCCGGCACCTCCTCGGGCAGCAGCCCCTCGGCCAGCAGCGCCGCGAGCAGTTGCTCGGCCTGCGCCGGCGGCACCGGCACGGTGACCTCGGCGGCGCGCAGCGCGGCATGGGCCAGGAACAGTGAGCCCGCCAGATCCTCGTCCGGGGCCGGCGCGGGGGCCGGCGGTGCGGCGGCGGCACGGGTCACCGCCTCCGCGGCCCGGACCAGGGACAGCGGCAGCCCCTCGGCCTCCACCTGGACCAGCGGTACCCCGCCCAGCGCGGCGAGCACCAGGTGCTCGGCGTCGATCCGTAGCGGCACCTCCCACTCCCCCGCCCGGACCACCTCGACCAGGTCCGAGCCGTCCTCGCCCAGATCGTCGAGCAGTTCGGCCCACGCTCCCGGCCGGGTGTCCCGGGCGCGCTCCGCGGCGAGCACGCAGGTCACCAGGACGAACGGCTCCACCACCTCGACGTCGAACCGCTCGGCGACCACCGTGCCGTCGGCGGCCAGCGCGTTCAGCGCATCCTGGAAGGTGCCGGGCCGGGCGTCGCCGAGCTCGAGCCGGCCGTCCTCCTCACCGGACAGCGGCTGGCCGTTGGCGGCACGGACGCCCATCGTCATCCCGGTGGCGACCAGCCGGTCGCCGCGGCGCAGGTGGTGCGGCTGGTCGGAGAGCCCGACGCTCCAGGCGCAGGCCTCGGCGATCAGCTCGGCCGCGCGCTCCCGCAGCACCTCGCGGGTCAGCAGGGCCATGAAGTCGATGTCGAACACCCCTCCAGCGTCCCCGCCCCGCGGCCGCTGCGCACCCACGTGCGGACGGCTCAGGCCGGCTGCACGGGAGCGGCAGACGGCCGGCGCTGCACCAACGCACCCATCGCAGCGGCGAGCAGACAGGCCGCGGCGCCCAGGGCCAGCCCGCCCCGACCACCGAGGTGGTCGCTGACCAGGCCGGCGACCGGCCCCCCGATCGGGGTCGAGCCGAGGAAGGCCACTGCCCACAACGCCATGACCCGCCCGCGCATGGACGGGGCCGCGGTCAGCTGCAGGGTGCTGTTGCCCTTGGACAGGAAGCCGACGCTGACGCCGCCCACGACGGCCAGCGCGACGAGCTCCACCGGCAGGGACGGCGCCAGTGCGGCCGCGGTCAGCGCGATCCCGAAGGCGACGGCGGAGTGGACCATGGCCGCTATCCCGGTGCGGCCCCGGGCGGCCACGTACAAGCCACCGAGGACCGCCCCGACCCCCATCGCGGCGGTCATCAGGCCGTACGCCCCGGCGCCGCCGGAGAACGTCTGCCGGGCGACCACCGGCAGCACGATCTGGAACTCGTAGGCCAGGCAGCCGACCACGGCCATCATCACCAGCGGCACCCCGAGCTCCCGGGTCGAGGCGACGTAGCGCAGACCCTCGCGCAGCTGCCCGGGCGCCCGGACCGCCGGCGGCGACGGGCGCAACGCGGACGTGTCCAGGGTGGCCAGCGAGAGCACCACGGCACCGAAGCTGACCGCGTTGACGAGGAAACAGATCCCGGTGCCGCCGGCCGCGATCACCAGACCGGCCACGGCCGGGCCCACCGCCCGGGCGACGTTGACCATGACGGAGTTGAGGCTCACCGCATTGCGCAGGCGGTCGGGGCCGACCATCTCGAGGATGAAGGACTGCCGGGCGGGGTTCTCGAAGCAGTTGTTCAGCCCGAGCAGGAGGGCCAGGACGAAGACCTGCCAGAGCGTCACCCGGCCGGTGATCGTGAGCACGCCGAGCACGAGGGCCAGCACGCCCATCATCGACTGCAGCCCGATCATCAGCCGGCGCTTGTCGACGCGGTCGGCGACGACACCGCCGTACGGGCCCAGCAGCAGGACCGGCAGCGTCTGCAACGCGACGACCAGACCCAGCGCGGTGCCGGAGTCGGTCAGCTGGAGCACCAGCCACGACTGCGCGACGGTCTGCATCCAGGTGCCGATCAGCGACACACCCTGGCCGCTGACGTACCGCCGATAGTTGGCGTTCTCCAGTGAGACGAACGTGCTCCGGGCCGACGTCCGGACCGCCGCCAGGGCGGTCACTGGGTCACCGGGGCCGCGGCGCCTCCGGACGGCGCGGCTCGCTGGAGGTGGTTCGCCAGGCCCTCCAGCAGGGGCAGGGCCGCGGCGAGCTGGTCGGCCTCCTCGGGCCGCAGGCCGGCGAGGTGCTCGTCGATCAGCGCCGAGCGCTCCCGCTGCAGCTGCTCGTAGAGCTCGACCCCGGTCGGGGTG
>JAOPWG010000193.1 GCA_025965775.1 Modestobacter sp.
CAGCTGGACGCCACGCCCAGCCAGGTGAGCCTGCTGTTCACCAGCTACCTGGTGGTCACCGCGGTCGCCATGCTCGGCACCAACTGGGTGTCCAGCCGGATCGGCGCGAAGAAGACCCTGATCACCGGCCTGGCGATCATCGTGGTCTTCTCCGCCCTCGCCGGGCTGTCCGGCTCGATCAACGGCATCGTCGGCTTCCGCGCCGGCTGGGGCCTGGGGAACGCCCTGTTCATCGCCACGTCGCTGGCGGTCATCGTGGCCTCGGCCTCCGGCGGGTTCGCCGGCGCGATCGTGCTCTACGAGGCCGCGCTCGGCCTGGGCATCGCCGGCGGTCCGCTGGTCGGCGGGTTGCTGGGCGACATCAGCTGGCGCGGGCCGTTCTTCGGTGTCTCCGCACTGATGGCCGTCGCACTGATCGCCACCGTCGTCCTGCTCGATGCGACACCCAAGCCGGCCCACCCGACGCCGCTGTCGGCCCCGCTCAAGGCGCTGCGGCACCGCAGCCTGCTGACCATGAGCCTGACGGCGCTGTTCTACAACTGGGGCTTCTTCACGATGCTGGGCTACGCGCCATACCCGATGGAGCTGTCCGCGATCCAGCTCGGCTTCGTGTTCTTCGGCTGGGGCCTACTGGTCGCCTTCTTCTCCATCATCGGCGCCCCGCGGCTGCAGGCCCGCTTCGGCACGGCCCCCTCGCTCTACGGCGCGCTCGGCTTCTTCGCCGTCCTGTTGCTGCTGATCGGGCTGTTCACCGACGTCCGCTGGGCGCTGATCGTCTGTGTGATCGCCTCCGGGATGGTCGTGGGCATCAACAACACGCTGACCACGCAGGCGGTCATGCTGGTCTCGCCGGTCGATCGGCCGGTCGCCTCGGCGGCCTACGGCTTCGTCCGCTTCATCGGCGGCGGGCTGGCCCCCTTCGCCGCGGGCAAGCTGGCCGAGCACATCGACCTGCATGCCCCGTTCCTCGTGGGCGCGGTGGCCGTGGTCATCGGCATCCTGGTGCTCTCCACCGGTCACCGGATGCTCCGCCGGGCCGACGCCGACCTGGCCGCCTCCGGCCGGCCGGACGACGACGTCGCCGGGGAGGTCGCCGACGAGTTCGGCGGCGCGCCCGGGGCCATCGACCAGGAGGTCGAGCCGGAGCTGGCGGCCCGGAACCAGTCCGCCGCCCGCTCCTAGACACCCTCCTGCACACCGACGGCGCCCCGGTCACCGCTGACCGGGGCGCCGTCCGCGCGTCCGGGCCCGTCCCGCGTCCGGGCCCGTGGGGCCGCCGTGGCCGCCGGGCCCTAGCGTGAGGACCAGACCGGCGACGGTGCCGGCGCGAGGAGAGGACGACGATGAGCACCCCATCGACCGGGTCAGCGCCGCACCGGGTCACCACCGCGGTCGACGGCGACGTCTGGCGGGTGACGCTGGACAACGGGGACGCCGGCAACCCGGTGGACCTGGCGATGGCCGAGCAGCTGGCCGCCGCCTTCGCCGAACGCCCCCCGGAGACCCGCGCGGTGCTGCTGACCGCGAACGGGCCGCGGTTCTGCGTGGGCGGGGACGTGCGCGCCTTCGCCGCCGCCGAGGATCTGCCCGGCCTGGTCGGGCAGCTGGCCGGGGCCTGGCACGACGTGGTCCGCGCGGTGCTCTACTGCGAGGTCCCGGTGGTCGCCGGGGTGCACGGCGCGGTCGCGGGGGCGGGCCTGGGCCTGCTCGGCGCCTGCGACATCGTGGTGTGCGCCCGCTCCACGAAGCTCCGCCCGGCGTACGGCGCGCTGGGCTTCTCCCCCGACGGCGGCACCTCCTGGGCGCTGACCCGGGCACTGGGCGCACCGCGCGCGCTGGAGCTCATGCTCACCGACGGCACGCTGCACGCGGCCGAGGCGCACATGTTCGGTCTGGTCGCCCGACTGGTGGACGACGAGGAGCTGCTCGAGTCGGCCGGCGCGCTGGCCCATCAGGTGGCGGCCGGCCCGGTGCGGGCGATGGTGCGCACCCGTGGCCTGGTCCGGCGGGCGGCGACCCGCACCCTGGACGAGCAGCTGGACGACGAGGCCCGGCTGATCCAGGAGTCCGCGTCCGACCCCGAGGGCCGCGAGGGCGTGCGCGCCTTCGCCGGGCGGCGCCCGCCGGACTTCCGGGGCGCGGCTCAGTAGGCGGGTCAGCCCCGGTCGATCTCGGCCAGCGTCCTGGCCTCGCCGGTCACCGGTCGTCGGTCGTCGGTCGTCGAGACCCATGCCACCCGGCCCTTCTCCCCGGTGGTGAAGCAACTCCCGTCCGGTGCGAAGGTGAAGTCGGTCAACAGCTCGGTCTGTCCGGAGGCATGTCGTGGACGGCGGACCCCGCCGGCAGGGAGGGCGCCGCCGCTGCGGGACCGGCCGCCACCATGCCGGCCCCCGCCACGAGGGGGATGAGGAGAACACGTAGCAGATCCCGGGCCGTGGACCGACCGGTATGCCGCTGCCGGGCACGCATGCCGTTCCGCGCGCGAATACGGATCAGGATCATGTCGAAACTATCAGGTGTCCGGCGACCAGCGGACCCCGATGACCACGATGACGGCCGGCGACGCTCGGGTTCTGACGCTACGTCTCAGGTCGGCGGCGGGCAGCCACAGGGCGAATCGCCAGGAGCCAGTGGTGCGTCACTGCCGCGATGCACCGAGGGAGCGGGCACCCGCCGCGCATCGAGTGTCACCTCGGCGTGAACGGCCCAGCGGCCCGTCCACGCTGCGGTGACAGTCGGGCGTTCGGGGACAGCCCGGAACGACTCAGGCCGGGCCCTGGAGGGCCCGGCCTGAGGTGGAACGGGGTGGAGCTGAGGGGAATTGAACCCCTGACCCCCTCGATGCGAACGAGGTGCGCTACCGGACTGCGCCACAGCCCCTTGCACGGACGAGGATACCGTCCGCCCGCTGCGGCG
>JAOPWG010000196.1 GCA_025965775.1 Modestobacter sp.
CGCTGCTGCTCGACCCACCCAGCGTCATGGGCGTGGAGAGCCTGGGCCTGGAGCAGGTCAACGTGCGGGTGGTGGCCCGGACGCTGCCGGGCAAGCAGTTCGAGGTGGGCCGTGACCTGCGCGCCCGCATCGTCCTCGCCTTCCGGCGCGAGGGCATCAACGTGAGCACGATCGACGAGTCCACCGCCACCAGCGGGGAGGCATTGTGAGCACGGCACCGGACCGGGACCCCGCCGGGACCGACGACCCGACCGAGGTCCAGCGGGCGACGACCTCCCCGCAGGTCACGACGGCGCCGGCGACCACCCGGCGACGCATCTGGCCCCGCTCGGTGCCCAACCGCATCGGCAAGGCGCGGACGTCCACGGTGGTGCTCGGGGCGCTGTTCGTCATCGCCGGGCTGCTGTACGTCCCGCCGGCGCCCGCCGACACGACGTCCGGTACGTCGTCCGGGACGCCGGCCGGGAAGGTCTCCCCGGTGACCACGCCGGCGGAGACGTCGTCGGCGGCCCCGACCTCGGAGGTCCCGAGCTCTGCCACGTCGGGCCGGGCCAGCACACCGGCCACGACGACGCCGTCGGCAGGGACGACCGTGCCGCGCGACACCGGGTCGAGCCCGGCGACGACGTCCCAGGCCCCGGGTACGACCCCGACCCCGACCCCGGCCCCGGCCCCGACGACGCAGGCGCCGGTGACCACCACCGGGGCCCCGGCCGCCCCGACGGCGCCGCAATCGGTGGCCCCGGCCAGCTGACCGGCGCCGGTCAGGCGCCGGTGACCACCGCGATCCCCGGCTCCCGGCCGACGGCGACCAGCGCGGCTCCGGCGTCGGCCAGGTCCAGCTCCTGGGTGACCAGCAGCTCCGGGTGCAGCCGGCCGGCGGCGATGAGGGAGAGCATCGCCGGGTAGTCCGCCGCGGCCATGCCGTGGCTGCCGAGCACGGCCAGCTCGCGGCCGATCACCAGCTCCATCGGGACCTGGGGACGGCCGACCGCCGGCGGCAGCAGGCCGACCTGCACGTGCCGGCCCCGCGGTCGCAGGCTGCGGATCGAGTTCTCGCAGGTCACCGCGGCACCCAGCGCGTCGAGCGAGACGTGTGCCCCGCCGCCGGTCAGCCCGGCGACGGCCACCGGCACGTCCCCCGTCCCGTCGACGACGTGCTCGGCACCCATCCGCCGCGCCAGTGCCAGCGCTCCGGGCGAGACGTCGACGGCGACCACCCGGGCGCCGGACGCGACCGCGACCTGCACCGCGGACAGCCCGACCCCGCCGCAGCCGTGCACGGCCACCCACTCCCCGGGCCGCACCTGCCCGACGCCGGTGACGGCGCGGAAGGCGGTCGCGAACCGGCAGCCCAGGCTGGCCGCGGTGCTGAACGACATCCCCTCGGGCAGCGCGACCAGGTTGACGTCGGCGGCGTCGAGCGCGACGAACTGCGCCAGCGACCCCCAGTGGGTGAACCCGGGTTGCGTCTGGTGCCGGCACACCTGCCCGGCGCCCTCCCGGCACTGCCCGCAGCGGCCGCACGCGCAGACGAACGGCACGGTCACCCGGTCCCCCACCGACCAGCCGCGCACCTGCGCGCCCACGGCGGCGACGGTGCCGGCCAGCTCGTGGCCGGGCACGTGCGGCAGGACGACGTCGGGGTCGTGGCCGGACCAGGCGTGCCAGTCGCTGCGGCAGATGCCGCTGGCCCCGACGGCGACGACGACACCGTCCGGCGCCGGGGACGGCTCGGGCACCTCCTGGACCGTGAGCGGACCACCGAACTGCTCGAACACCAGGGCGCGCACGTCCCACAGCCTGCCCCCTGCGGTCAGGGGAGATGACTCGGACCGCCGGCGACCGGCACCGGTGCCCGGCTCGCGCTGCGTCGTGGCACGCCGCGGGAGGGGGCAGCCGGAAGGCGGGGAGCGGTGGACCGTTGTGCGGCGTGCAGCGGAGGGCGAACCTTTCGGGCAGAGTGCCCGTGCCGCGGCGCACCGAGGGCGGAGGACGTCATGGCGTATCTGCTGAATCACTTCTGGCCGGGCGGGACCGAAGAGCAGTACCGGGCGATGGTGAAGGTGGTTCACCCGTCGAACGGCCTACCGGAGGGTCAGACGTACCACGCCGCCGGGCCCACTGACGGCGGCTTCCTGATCACAGCCGTGTGGGACTCCCGGGAGAGCTGCGAACGCTTCGTCCAGGGCACGCTGCTGGCCAAGTTGCCGGTCGAGGGGGGTTTCGACGGCCAGCCCGAGGAGCGTGCCGCCGAGGTCGTCAACCTCCAGACGAGCTGAGCTCCCTCTCACCCTCGCCGTAAGTCGCCGTAAGGAGGCCTGCCCTGTGCCAGGCCGGGGCATGGCCCGGACCGGTTACCGGACCTTCCTGGTCTTCGCTGCGGTCCTCGTCCTGGTGCGGGGACCGGACTTCGCCGTCGTCGTGCGCAACGCGCTGGCCGGCGGGCGCGGCCGGGGCGTCTACCTCGTCTTCCACCTCGCCGTCCTCCCGCAATTCCTCGTCCCCGGCGCCGGCCTCGGCCTCCTGCTGAGGTACGCGCTCAGCCATGCGGCACTGGGCCTGCTGTACCTGACCGGCCTGACCCTGCTGCTGTCCCGCGCCCGCCGGCTGCTGTCCCGACGGGCAGCGCGCTGCGGCCTGGACGCCGCCACCGGCGTGGTGCTGCTCGGCTTCGGCGCGCGGCTGGCGCTGGAGCGGAGCTGACCGGCGGGTCACCGGGTCAGTCCGACCGCAGCGGGGAGTCCGGCGAGGGGATCCGCGGGCCACCGCCGCCCGGTCCAGCCCGAGCTGGTCGGCCGTCAGGTCGACCAGCGCCCGGTCGTACTCCACGTTCTGCCCGTCCGCGCCGGCCAGGGCCACGAGCGCGGCCTCGGTGGCCCGGCCGTCCACCGCCCGGGCGCCGACCCGGACGACCAGGGCCTCGTCGTGGCTGCCGCCGACGGCGGTGCGCCCGGCACCGGGCCGGACCCGGATGGTGATGCGCACGCAGACGATTGTGCAGTGCTGTGACCTGCCCCCTAGGATCGTCGGCAGCTCACGAGAGGCAGCGACAAGCACCTGGCTGGCTGCCCGGCAACCTCAACTCCGTCTGAGGTGCTCCAGGGGAAGAGCTGGCCGGACGGCGCCCGCCGCCCGGCAACGACGGAGCCCTCGCGCCGTGGGTCTCCGCGACCCGAGGAGGTACTGGCGCATGAGCGAACCCAGCGGCTGGAGCTTCGAGACCCGGCAGATCCACGCCGGCGCGGCCCCCGACCCCACCACCGGGGCCCGCGCCCTGCCGATCTACGCGACGACCAGCTACCAGTTCCGCGACACCCAGCACGCCGCGGACCTGTTCGCCCTGGCCGAGATGGGCAACATCTACACCCGGATCATGAACCCGACGCAGGACGCGCTCGAGCAGCGCGTGGCCTCGCTGGAGGGCGGGGTCGCGGCGCTCGCCGTGGCCAGCGGCCAGGCGGCGGAGACGCTGTCGATCCTGAACATCGCCGAGGCCGGCGCGCACATCGTCGCCTCGGCCTCGCTGTACGGCGGCACCTACAACCTGCTGCACCACTCACTGCCGAAGATGGGCATCCAGGTCTCCTTCGTGGAGGACCCCGATGACCCGGAGAACTGGCAGTCGCTGGTCCGGGAGAACACCAAGGCCTTCTACGCCGAGACGATCGGCAACCCGAAGGGCGACGTGCTGGACATCGCCGCGGTGTCGGAGGCGGCGCACCGCAACGGCGTTCCGCTGATCGTGGACAACACCATCGCCACGCCCTACCTGATCCGCCCGATCGAGCACGGCGCCGACGTGGTCGTGCACTCGGCGACCAAGTACCTGGGCGGGCACGGCACCGCCGTCGCCGGGATCATCGTCGACTCGGGCAACTTCGACTGGACCAACGGGAAGTTCCCCGGTTTCACCACCCCGGACCCGACTTACCACGGCGTGGTCTACGCCGACCTGGGTGCGCCGGCCTACGCCCTCAAGGCCCGGGTGCAGCTGCTGCGTGACCTCGGCCCGGCCATCTCCCCGTTCAACGCCTGGCTGGTCGTGCAGGGCATCGAGACGCTGTCGCTGCGGCTGGAGCGGCATGTGGCCAATGCCCAGCGGGTCGCCGAGTGGCTCGAGGCCCGCGACGAGGTGGAGTCGGTGCACTACGCCGGACTGCCGTCCTCGCCGTGGCACACCGCCCAGCAGAAGTACGCGCCGAAGGGCGCCGGCGCCGTCCTGGCCTTCGAGATCGTCGGTGGCCTCGACGCGGGCAGGCGGTTCGTCGAGGCCCTGCAGCTGCACAGCCACGTGGCCAACATCGGTGACGTGCGCAGCCTGGTGATCCACCCGGCGTCCACCACGCACTCCCAGCTCACCGTCGAGGAGCAGCTGACCACCGGGGTGACGCCGGGCCTGGTCCGCCTGGCCGTGGGCCTGGAGGGCATCGACGACATCCTGGCCGACCTGGAGGCCGGCTTCCGGGCCGCCAAGGGCGCCTGAGGTGGCGGGGTCCGGGTCCGGGGCGGGGGTCCGGGACGCCGGACCGGCGCCCCGGGCCCCGCATGCCGGCACCTCCGACGGGGCCCGGTCCGGTGGCTGGATCGAGGGGGACCCGGTCGGGGACCGCCGCTTCCTCGACCTCCCCGTCGATGCCGCCGAACCGTTCCGTCTCGAACGCGGGGGCACGCTGCCGGCCGTCCGGGTCGCCTACGAGACCTGGGGAACGCCGGCCCCCGGCGGCGGCAACGCCGTACTGGTCGAGCACGCCCTGACCGGCGACAGCCACGTGGTGGGCCCGGCCGGGCCCGGTCAGCCGACGCCGGGCTGGTGGCCGACGCTGGTCGGCCCGGGCGCCCCGCTGGACAGCGACCGGTGGTTCGTCGTCTGCGCCAACGTGCTGGGTGGCTGCCAGGGCACTACGGGGCCGTCCTCGACGGCCCCGGACGGCGCACCGTGGGGCTCCCGGTTCCCCGAGGTCACCATCGGCGACCAGGTCTCGGTCGAGGCGGCGCTGGCCGACGCGCTGGGCGTCGACCGGTGGACGGCGGTGCTCGGCGGGTCGATGGGCGGCATGCGGGCGCTGGAGTGGGCGGTCGCGCGGCCCGACCGGGTCGGCGGGCTGCTCTTCCTCGCCTCCGGCGCGGTGGCCACCGCCGACCAGATCGGCACCCAGACCACCCAGCAGACCGCCATCCGCAGCGATCCGCGCTGGGCCGGCGGGGACTACGCCCCCGGTGAGGGACCGGTCGCGGGCCTCGGCACGGCCCGCCGGATCGCGCATCTGTCCTACCGCAGCGGCGTGGAGCTGGAGGCACGGTTCGGCGCCAGGGTGCAGGACGACGGCCGCTTCGCCGTCGCCTCGTACCTGGACCACCACGCCGCCAAGCTCGCCACCCGGTTCGACGCCGGCAGCTACGTCGTCCTCACCGAGGCGATGAACAGCTGGGACGTCGGCCGCGGCCGGAGCGGCATGGAGGCGGCGCTGCGCCGGGTGAGCGCACGCGCGGTGGTGGCCGGCGTGGACTCCGACCGGCTCTACCCACCGGCCCTGCAGCAGCGGGTGGCCGACGCCCTCGGCCTCCCGCTGCGGATGATCACCTCCCCGTACGGCCACGACGGGTTCCTGCTGGAGACGGAGGCGGTGGGCGCGCTGGTCCGGGAGCTGCTGACGGCGTGACCTGGCGTTTCCGTTGATCCACGGGCATCCGGGCGGTTCGTCGCCTAGTGTCGCTGCGAGCGGGCAACTCCAGCCCGTGCGCGGACCACCACCTCGCCGGCGCGCCGGCACGCCCCCAGCAGACCGGGGCTCCCCCAGCAGAGAGATGGCGAATGCCCGCACCGCTCCTCGACGAGCTTCCCCCTCGTCCCGCCGCCGACGTCCGGCCGGCCACCCGCCCCGACCGTTCGCAGCGCGAGCGCGACCGCCAGGTCAGCGTGTACGCCGAGCTCTCCGCACAGGTGCGCGACGCCGGCCTGCTGAACCGGCGGCGCGGCTACTACGTCACCACCATCACGCTGACCATCGCCGCGTTCATCGGCGTCTGGGCCGCGATCGTGGCCGTCGGCGACTCGTGGTGGCAGCTGGGCCTGGCCGTCGTCCTGTCGCTGGTGTGCACCCAGTTCGGCTTCCTCGGCCACGACACCGCCCACCGGCAGGCGTTCGCCTCGCACGCGGGCAACGCCTGGTGGGCGCGGGTGCTGTCCTGCGGCTTCGCCGGGCTGAGCTACGGCTGGTGGATGGGCAAGCACAACAAGCACCACAACGCGCCCAATCAGCAGGGGAAGGACCCCGACATCGAGTCGACGGTGCTGGCCTTCACCCCCGACGATGCCGCGGAGCGCACCACCGGCCTGCGTGGCTGGTTCACCCGGCACCAGGGCTGGGCGTTCTTCCCGCTGCTCACCTTCGAGGGCGCCGCGCTGCACGTGGCGAGCATCCAGACGCTGGTGCAGGTGAAGACGATGCCGCACCGCAAGCTGGAGCTGGCGATCATCGCCGTCCGGCTGGTCGCCTTCGTCGCCGCTGTCTTCCTGATCATGCCGCCGCTGGTCGCTGTCGGCTTCATCCTCGTGCAGCAGGCTGTGTTCGGCGTCCTGCTGGGCGGGTCGTTCGCGCCCAACCACAAGGGCATGCCGATCGTTCCGAAGAACGCGAAGGTCGACTTCCTGCGTCGCCAGGTGCTCATGTCGCGCAACATCCGCGGCGGAGTGATGACCGACTTCATGATGGGTGGCCTGAACTACCAGATCGAGCACCACCTTTTCCCGAGCATGCCGCGGCCCAACCTGAAGAAGGTGCAGCCGCTGGTCCGCGCGCACTGCGCCAAGCACGGGATCGGCTACACCGAGACCTCGCTGGTGGGCTCGTACGCGATGGTCGTGCGCTACCTGAACCGGGTGGGCATCGGCGAGCGCGACCCGTTCACCTGCCCGCTGGTGCAGACGATCCGCAACTGAGCTC
>JAOPWG010000222.1 GCA_025965775.1 Modestobacter sp.
GTGCAGCAGCTCCAGCACCTCGTCGAAGGTCGCCGAGTCGCTGAAGTCGCTGGCGGTGACCGGGAAGATCCGCTCGAGGCCGAGCTCGCTGGCCGGGCCGGCCGGACCGTCGAAGAGCTCGGTCTCAAGCTTGGCCTCACGGGCGCGCATCCGGTTGCGGTTGCCCTTGATGGTGTTGATCTCACCGTTGTGGGCGATGAACCGGAACGGGTGGGCCAGCGGCCAGCTCGGGAAGGTGTTGGTGGAGAACCGGCTGTGCACCAGCGCGATCGCCGACTCGTAGCGCTCGTCGCGCAGGTCGGGGAAGAACGCCGGCAGCTGGTCGGTGGTCAGCATGCCCTTGTAGGTCAGCGTCCGGGAGGACAGCGACGCGATGTAGCAGTTGCTGCCGGCGTCGCGCGCGGCCCGCTCGGCCCGCTTGCGCAGCACGAAGGCACGCCGCTCCAGCCGGGTCACGCCGTGGTGGAAGGCGGTGCCGCCGAAGGCGGTCGCGTCGGCACGCGCGTCGATGGCCTCGGCGACGAACACCTGGGCGAAGTGCGGCATGACGGCCCGGGCGGTGGGCCCGAGGTCGGCACCGTCGGGATCGACCGGCAGCTCGCGCCAGCCCAGGACCGTCAGGCCCTCCTCGGCGGCGATCCGGGCCACCGAGTCGACGATCCCGGCCCGCTCGCTGCCGTCGGTCGGCAGGAAGGCGATGCCGACGGCGTACTCACCCAGCGGCGGCAGGTCGAAGTCGACGCTGGCGCGCAGCAGCGCGTCGGGGACCTGGGTGAGGATCCCGGCCCCGTCACCGGAGTTGGGCTCGGACCCGGCGGCCCCGCGGTGGTCAAGGTTGTGCAGCGCCGTCAGCCCGGCCGCCACGATGGCCCGCGAGCGGCGACCCCGTGCGTCGGCGACGAAGGCGACGCCGCAGGCGTCGTGCTCGTTGGCCGGGTCGTACAGACCCGAGGCGGCCGGCAGTGCCGAGAAGGACGGGCCCCGGGCGGGCAGTCGCATCCGGTCGGAGGACGCGTACGCGGGGGCGGAGAGGTCAGGCATGGTCACTCCCGTCGTCGGCTGGCCGCGGCGTCTCCTCGTCGGACCCCCGGGACGGGAGGCCGGTGAGGGCGCTGGTGCGGGGGGCAGGTGCCCCGCCGGTTGGTCGAAGTCGTGCAGGGTGTTCCAGGACCGGATGAGGTCCGACGGGTTGGGCAAACGCGCGGCCGGCGGGACAGTACGTCCATCCCGGCCTGAGATCCCGCGCGCGCCCCGCGCGAGCGGGTGGCCGCGGGGCTGGTCGTGCGCGGGGCGTCACTGGCCCGGTCCGACGTCGCCGGCCGGCCCAGGATCTCTGGTCGGCCGCGATGAGCGTACACAGACCCGTCACGTCCGCGACATGTCCACCTGCTGTCGCACACGTCTCGCCGGGTGAACATCGGGCCAGGTCCGCGGGCGTTCGGCGACGGGGTTCAGTCGACCGGACGGGTTCGGTGAGCTGCGTCACCAGCGTCCTCGCCCACCCCGGTCACGGCGGGTCCGTCGTCCGGGACCGGAGCGGTGTCCGGCGTCCCGCTCTGCGTCGGCGTCGGCGTCGGCGTGCCCGGCGCCTGCTCGCCGACCTGCGCCGATCCCCGGGTGATCACCTCGCGGGGACGCCCGCGCTGCCAGACCAGGGCGGCGACGGCCGCCAGCCCGACCACGATCGAGGTGAAGACGTTGAGCCGCAGGCCGAAGAAGTGCTCGGCGGTGTCGATCCGCAGCATCTCGATCCACAACCGGCCGGCGCAGTAGGCGGCGACGTAGAGGGCGAACGCCCGCCCGTGCGACAGCCGGAACCGCCGGTCGGCCCAGACCACCAGCGCGGCGACGCCGAGGTTCCACAGCAGCTCGTAGAGGAACGTGGGGTGGAAGGTGCCCAGCACCTGGGCCGCGCCGTCCGGGCCGGTCAGCGCCCGCCCGGCCGAGGCGTCCCAGCGGTGCACGGTGAGCGCCCAGGGCAGGTCGGTCGGCTTGCCGTAGAGCTCGTTGTTGAACCAGTTCCCCAGCCGGCCGACCGCCTGGGCGACGGCGATGCCGGGGGCGAGGGCGTCGGCGTAGGCCGGCAACGGGATGCCGCGCCGCCGGCACCCGATCCAGGCACCGACCGCCCCCAGGGCGATGGCGCCCCAGATCCCCAGCCCGCCCTCCCAGATGGCGAAGGCGCGCAGCGGTTCCCCGTTCGCACCGAAGTAGGGCTCGGGAGTGGTGATCACGTGGTAGATGCGGCCACCGACGATGCCGAAGGGCACCGCCCAGACGGCGATGTCGAGCACGTCACCGGGCGCACCGCCGCGGGCGACCCAGCGCCGCTCGCCGATCCAGCAGGCCAGCACGATGCCGGCGATGATGCACAGCGCGTAGGCCCGCACCGGGAAGGGACCGAGGTCCCACACGCCCTGCGTCGGGCTGGGGATCGAGGCGAGGACGGTCATGCGGGCACCCGCCCGCCCCGGCGCACGCCTCCGGCCAGGTCGGCCGACAGCGCCCGGACCCCGTCCGCCCCGCGCCCGTCGAGCAGCGCCCGGACGTAGGCCGAGCCGACGATGACGCCGTCGGCGAAGGCGGCGACCTCGGCGGCCTGGTCGCCGTCGGAGACGCCCAGGCCCACGCACACCGCGCGGTCGGTGACCGCACGGGTCCGGGCCACCAGCCGTTCGGCCGCCTCGCCCACGGTGGCCCGCGTACCGGTCACACCCATGGTGGAGGCGGCGTAGACGAAGCCCCGGGAGGCAGCGGCGGTACTGGCCAGCCGGGCGTCGGTGGACGAGGGCGCGACGAGGAAGACCCGGTCCAGGCCGGTCCGCTCGGTCGCGGCCAGCCACGGGCCGGCCTCGTCGGGGATGAGGTCGGGGGTGATCGCCCCCGCTCCCCCCGCCGCGGCCAGGTCGTCGGCGAACCGGTCGACGCCGTAGCGCTCGATCGGGTTCCAGTAGCTCATGACCACCGGGACGGCCCCGGCGGCGGCGACCGCCTCGACCGCCCGGAAGACGTCGCGCAGCCCGACCCCGGCCCGGACGGCGACGTCCACGGCCTCCTGGATGGTCGGCCCGTCCATGCCGGGGTCGGAGTAGGGCATCCCGACCTCGACGACGTCGGCGCCGCCCTCGACCGCGGCCACCATCGCCGCGATCGAGGCGTCCACGTCGGGGTAGCCGACCGGCAGGTAGGCGATGAGCGCCGCTCGCCCTTCGGCGCGGGCGGCGGAGATCCGGTCCTGGAGCAGGCTCACGCCTCCTCCCCTGCGTTCTGCCCGGCGACGGCCTGGTCGTTGGTGACCGCACCCTCCGTGGGCTGCTGGTCGGTGTCCAGCCCTGGGCCTGGGTCGGCCCCGCGACCGGCCTCCACGGCTCGCTCGTCGGAGTCGGTGGGTGCCCCCTGCTCACCCAGCCCGAACCAGGTGCTGGCCGTCTCGACGTCCTTGTCGCCGCGGCCGGAGAGGTTCACCAGCAGCAGCGCGTCGGGCCCTGCCTCGCGGCCCACCTTCATCGCCCCGGCGAGGGCGTGCGCGGACTCGATCGCCGGGATGATGCCCTCGGTCCGGCACAGCAGCGCGAAGGCCTCCATGGCCTCGGCGTCGGTGATCGGCCGGTACTCCGCCCGGCCGAGGTCGTGCAGGTAGGCGTGCTCGGGACCGACCCCGGGGTAGTCGAGCCCCGCCGAGATCGAGTGCGACTCGATGGTCTGTCCGTTGTCGTCCTGCAGGAGGTAGGAGCGGGCGCCGTGCAGCACCCCGGGGTCCCCGCCGGTGATGGTGGCCGCGTGCCGCCCGGTCTCCACGCCGTCCCCGCCTGCCTCCAGGCCGACCAGCCGGACACCCTCGTCGGGCACGAACGCGGTGAAGATACCGATGGCGTTGGACCCGCCACCCACGCAGGCCAGCACCACGTCCGGCAGCCGCCCGCAGCGTTCGAGCACCTGCTCGCGCGCCTCGTCCCCGATCACCCGCTGGAAGTCGCGGACCATCGCCGGGAACGGGTGTGGGCCGGCGACGGTGCCGAACACGTAGTTCGTCGTCTCCACGTTGGTCACCCAGTCGCGGAAGGCCTCGTTGATGGCGTCCTTGAGGGTGCGCGAGCCGGTGGTGACCGGGATGACCTCGGCCCCCAGCAG
>JAOPWG010000224.1 GCA_025965775.1 Modestobacter sp.
GCTGGCGGCGGCCACCGCGGCGACCGCCGGGGTGACCGGGGGCGCGCAGCATCACGCCGAGGCGCACGCGGTGTGGGACGCGCGCTTCTGGGACGACGCCGCCGGCATGGCGGTGGAGGAGTGGGACGCCGGCTGGTCGACCTGCTCGGACTACCGAGGGATCAACGCCAACATGCACGGCGTCGAGGCGATGCTGGCCGCCGCCGACGCCCTGGAGGTGCCGGGGGTGGGCCCGCTGCCGGGGCCGTCGTCCGGGCAGCTGCGGGCACGGGTCGCCCGGGTGCTCGAGCGGGTCGTGCACGGCTGGGCGCGGGAGGCCGACTGGCGGCTGCCCGAGCACTTCGACGCCTCGTGGCGGCCGCTGCCCGAGTACAACGCCGACCGGCCGTCGGACCCGTTCCGTCCCTACGGCGTGACCGTCGGGCACCAGCTGGAGTGGTCCCGGCTGGCGCTGCACACCCGCGCGGTGCTGGGCGCCGCGGCCCCGGACTGGCTGCTCGCCGATGCCCGCGACCTGTACGACGCCGCGGTCGACCGTGGCTGGCGGGCCGACGGGCGCGACGGCTTCGTCTACACGCTGGACCGGTCGGACCGGCCCGTGGTCGCTGCCCGGATGCACTGGGTGCTCACCGAGGCGATCGGGGCCGCCGCCGTGCTCGCCCGGGTCACCGGCGAGACCCGGTACGAGCGCGACGAGCAACGCTGGGCGGAGCACGGCGCGGCCCGGTTCCGGGACGCCGCCGCCGGCAGCTGGCACCACGAGCTCACGCCGGAGGGCCGGGTGGGGACCACGACCTGGGTCGGCAAACCGGATGCCTACCACCTGGCCCAGGCGCTGCTCGTCCCGCGGCTGCCGGTGCGCGGCAGCGTGGCCGCCGGGGTGCGGGCCGCCCTGGAGGGCGACCGGGCCTGACGGTCGCGGGGTCAGCCCGGGCGGGCGGTCCCGGCGGTGAGCGACCGGGTGATCCCGCGGGCCGCGGCCAGCAGGACCGGGACCAGGGCCGTGCCGCGTCCGTCGTTGGGGACGATCACCGACAACGCCGCCACCACCTCACCCCGGCCGTCCCGCACCGGGACGGCGACGCCGGTCGCGTCCCCGTGCTGGTGCCCGGCCAGCACGGCCGACTGCTGCCGGCGGACGTCGGCCAGCGCCGCGCGCAGCTGCTGCGGCGTGCTGAACGCGGCGCCGGTGGGTGGGCGCAGCGGCCGGCGGAGCACCTCCTCCTGCAGCTCGAGCGGGGCGTGCGCCAGCAGCACCAGACCGGAGGAGGAGTGCGGCAGGTCCAGCCGGCCGGCGATCCGGGAGTAGTTGATGACCGCGTCGCGGGCGCTGAGCCGCTCGATGAACAGCACGTCGCCACCGTCGAGCACGCCGAGCTGGGCGTGGTGTCCGACGACGGCGTGCAGGTCCTCCAGGAACGGCATCGCGGCGTCGCGCAGGCCCAGCCGCGGCGACGCCCGCCAGCCGAGCTCCCACATCCGGACCCCGATCCGCACGCCGCGATCGGGCGCCCGCTCCAGCAGCCCGTGGCCCACCAGCTCGGCGATCAGCCGCGAGGCGGTGGCCACGTGCAGCCCCGTCCGGCGGGCGATCTCGGAGACCGGCAGCACCGGTTCATCGGGGGAGAAGACCTCGATGATGCCGATCGCGCGGGACAGGACCGACTCCCCGGTTCCCGTGCGGACCACGGTCGGAGTCTGGCACGCCGTCGCCGACGATTTGTGACCGGTGTCTCATTCATTGAGAAGGGTCTTCGCCGCGGCGTGCCCTGGGTCGCATGCTCTCCGGGACGACGAGGAGGTCGTGTGCACGAGACGACGGAACGCACGCACGCGGCCCCCGGGGGCATGGCCACCGACGTGGCGATGCTGCGGGTCACCGCGAAGACACGGGTGGCCGCCGGTGTGGTGACCGTGCAGCTGGCCGCTCCCGACGGCGGCCGGTTGCCGGACTGGACGCCCGGCGCGCACGTGGACCTCACCTTCGGCAACGGCCTGACCCGGCAGTACTCGCTCTGCGGGGACCGCTGGGACGCCGGCACCTACCGGGTCGGCGTGCTGCTCGAGCCCGCCGGCCGGGGTGGCTCGTCCTACGTGCACGAGCAGCTGGAACCGGGCCACCTGGTCGGCATCGGCGGCCCGCGCAACAACTTCCCGCTGGTGCCCGCCGATGCCTATCTGTTCATCGCCGGGGGCATCGGCATCACCCCGCTGCTGCCGATGATCGCCCAGGCGCAGCTGCTGGGTGCGGACTGGCGGCTGCTCTACGGCGGCCGGCAGCGGAGCTCGATGGCCTTCCTCGACGAGCTGGCCGGGTACGGCGAGCGGGTGCAGGTCGCGCCCCAGGACGAGGTCGGTCTGCTGGACCTGCCCACCTTCCTCGGCCGGCCGCGGGCCGGCGTCCGGGTCTACTGCTGCGGTCCTGCGCCGCTGCTGGCCGCGGCCGAGGCCACCTGCGCGGACTGGCCGCCGCACAGCTTGCGGACCGAGCGGTTCGTCGCCGCCGAGCAGGGTGCCCCCGCGCTGAGCACGCCGTTCGAGGTGGAGCTGCGCCGGTCCGGGAGACGGGTCACCGTGACCCCCGACGTCTCGGTCCTGCAGGCGGTGGCCGGCGCCGGGGTCGATGTCCTCTCCTCCTGCCGGCAGGGAACCTGCGGGACCTGCGAGACGGCCGTGCTCGACGGCCGGCCCGATCACCGTGACTCCCTGCTGGACGACGACGAGCGGGCCGCCGGGGACTGCATGTACATCTGCGTCTCCCGCTCCTGCACCGAGCGTCTGGTCCTCGACCTGTGACGACCACCCCCGCCTCACTGCCGGAGGGCCCGATGACGACCACCGCACCCACTGCCATCGGCCTGCCGGTCAGCGACGCCGACCCGTTCAGCCACGAGGTGCTGGAGGACCCGACGCCGTTCCACGCCCAGCTGCGCGACGCCGGGCCGGTCGTGTACCTGGACCGCTACGACGTCTACGCGTTCGGCCGCCACGAGCAGGTGCACGCCGCGCTGGTCGACTGGCAGCAGTTCCAGTCGGCGGCCGGCGTGGGGCTGTCCAACTTCCGCTACGAGAAGCCGTGGCGGCCGCCGTCCCTGGTCCTGGAGGCCGACCCGCCTCGGCACGATGCCCCCCGCCGGGTGCTCACGAAGGTGCTCGGTCCCCGGGCGCTGCGCCGGCTGCACGAGCAGTGGGTCGCCGACGCCGAGGTGCTGGTGGACCAGGTGCTCGCGGCGGGCGCCGAGTTCGACGCCGTCCCGGCGCTGGCCGAGGCGTTCCCCCTGCGGGTCTTCCCCGACGCGGTCGGGCTGCCGGCCCAGGGGAGGGAGAACCTGCTGCCCTACGGCGACCACGCGTTCAACGCCTTCGGCCCGCCCAACGACCTGGTGGCAAGGGGAAACCCGCGGGTGGCCGAGCTGTCGGCGTGGGTGGGTGCCCAGTGCGCCCGTGAGGTGCTCGCGCCGCAGGGCTTCGGTGCCGACATCTGGGCGGCGGCCGACCGTGGGGACATCACCCACGAGCAGGCGCCGCTCGTCGTCCGCTCGCTGCTCACCGCCGGTGTCGACACCACGGTGCACGGGCTGTCCGCCGTCCTCTATGCCGTCGCGACCAACCCGGACCAGTGGCGGCGGCTGCGTGCCCAGCCGGAGCTGGCCCGGGTGGCCTTCGACGAGGCGGTGCGCTGGGAGTCACCGGTGCAGACCTTCTTCCGGACGGCGACCACCGACGTGGCGGTGGCCGGCCACGTTGTCCCCGAGGGCAAGAAGATCCTGATGTTCCTGGCCTCGGCCAACCGCGACCCGCGGCGCTGGGCCGATCCCGACGCCTTCGACCTGGGCCGGGACCCCTCCGGGCACGTCGGCTTCGGTATGGGCATCCACCAGTGCGTCGGGCAGCACGTCGCCCGGCTGGAGGCCGAGGCGCTGCTCACCGCGCTGGCCCGCCGGGTCGCCACGATCGAGCCGGCCGGGCCGACGAAGCGGCACCACAACAACACGCTGCGCGCCTGGGAGAGCATCCCCGTCCGGATGCTCCCCGCGTAGCCGGGTCACGCGCTCAGCCCATCAACCCATCGCCTGGCTCTCGCAGACCCGAGGATCGCTGATGCTGGGCGGGGGATGTTGTGATGTCCCGTTGCGGGGCGCAACCTTGTTGTCGCGGGGTTTGCGCACGGCGATGGAGGCGTGATCGGGATGTGTGGGATCTGTGGGTGGCTGGACTACGAGCGCGACCTCGGTGAGCCGGGCGCACGCCGCGAACTGGCCGCCATGACTGCGACCATGGCCTGCCGCGGCCCCGACGACGAAGGCACGTTCGTCGCCACCCACGTGGCGCTCGGGCACCGCAGGCTTGCCGTGATCGACGTGCCCGGCGGTCACCAGCCCATGACCCTGGCCGAGGACGGCCGGCCAGAGGCCGCCGCTCTGATCTACAGCGGCGAGACCTACAACTTCCGCGAGCTGCGCGAGCGGCTCGCCCTCGCCGGGCACCGCTTCGGGACCAACAGCGACACGGAGGTGGTCCTGCACGCGCACCGGGAGTGGGGGCGCCGTGACCCGCGCGACGCGGTCCGCGAGCTCAACGGCATGTTCGCCTACGCACTCTGGGACGCCGGCACCCAGGAGCTGGTGCTGGTCCGCGACCGGTTGGGGATCAAGCCGCTCTACTACTACCCCACCGAGCACGGCGTGCTCTTCGGCTCCGAGCCCAAGGCCGTACTGGCCAACGGGCTGGTCGAGCGTGTCCTCGACGCCGACGGACTGCGCCGGGCGCTCGGCTTCGTCGCCGATCCGCACCACGCGATCTTCCGCGGGTTGCGCGAGGTCCCGCCCGGTCACGTGGTGCGGGTGAGCCGGGCGGGCATCAGCGAGCAGCGCTACTGGTCCCTGGTCGACACCGGGCACACCGACGATGTGCCGACGACGGTGCGTCACGTCCGCGAGCTGCTCGAGGACACGGCGCGGCGCCAGCTCATCGCCGACGTCCCACTCTGCACGCTGCTCTCGGGCGGCCTCGACTCCTCCGCCCTCACCGCGCTGGCCGCCCGGCACACCACCGGGCGGGTGCGCTCGTTCGCGGTCGACTTCACCGGCTACACCGAGAACTTCATCGCCGATGACCTCCGCAGCACGCCGGACGCGCCGTACGTGCACGAGGTGGCGCAGTACGTCGGCACCGCGCACAGCGACATCACCCTGTCCACCGACCAGCTGATGGACGCCGACGTCAGGGCCGCAACCCTGCACGCCCGTGACCTGCCCTCGGGGATGGGGGACATGGACACCTCGCTCTACCTGCTGTTCCGTGCTGTCCGGGAGCGCTCCACGGTGGCGCTGTCCGGGGAGTCGGCCGACGAGGTGTTCGGGGGGTACCGCGACTTCCACGACGCCGACACCGTCGCCGCCGACACCTTCCCGTGGCTGGCGGGCCGGATGATGAACCGCGACCCGTCCGATCCTGGGTTGTGGGACCCGGGCCTGGCCAAGCAGCTCGACCTGCCCGGCTATCTCGAGGCGCACTACCGGGCGGCCCTGGCCGAGGTCCCCGCGCTGACCGGACCGCCCGCCACCGATCCACACGAGCGGCGGATGCGGGAGATCTGCTACCTCTACCTGACCCGCTTCCTGCCCCTGCTGCTCGACCGCAAGGACCGGATGAGCATGGCCGTGGGCCTGGAGGTGCGGGTGCCGTTCTGCGACCACCGGCTGGTCGGTTACGTGTTCGGCGTCCCGTGGTCGCACAAGACCTTCGACGGCCGGGAGAAGAGCCTGCTGCGCGCCGCCGCTGCCGACCTGCTGCCCGAGTCGGTCCTGCAGCGGGTCAAGAGCCCTTACCCCTCCACGCAGGACGCCGGTTACGAGCGGATCCTGCGCCGACGGGTGTCCGCGCTGCTGGAGGCGGATGCGCCAGTGACGCCGCTGATCAGGGTGGACGCGGTCAGCGAGCGACTCGCCGCCCCCGTCGGGGCGTACTCCGGGATGGGCGCGCGGCTCCCGCTCGAGCAGGTGCTGGCCCTGAACGCCTGGCTCAGCGACTACGGCGTCACCCTCGACGTCTGAGCCCCGGTTCCTGGCCGCCGTCGTCCTACAGCGCGACGTAGCCGGGGCCGAGGGCGTCCCCGCCGCTGGTCCGGCGCGGGTTCATCGTGTCGACCGGGACGGTGGTGCGGCAGTCCAGGCAGCTCTCGTAGCGCGTGACCCGGCGGTCGGGGTCGACCCGGAACCGGTCCCACCAGCGGGGCGCGCTATGGGTCTTGATGCCGATCAGCGATCCCGATCCGCAGGTGCGGCACGGACGGTCGAGCTCACCCAGCACTTCGCGTATGCGTTCAGACACCCCTAGTAGGGTGCCCGCTCCCGTCTCGCGTCGCTGTGTCAGACGTGTCACGACACGGTGCGTGACGGACTCTCGCCGGGAAAGGCGGCGCGCCCCACCGTGGGAGTTCAGGCGTGCGCCCCGGGGAACAGCGGGTAGCTGCACCGAGGAGTTCTGGAACCCCTCGGGCGAGGAGACCCCGTGAGGATCGTCGTCGACCTGAACCGGTGCGAGAGCTACGGCCAGTGCGTGTACGCCGCCCCGGCGGTCTTCCGGCTGCACGGGGAGGAGTGTCTGGAGTACGACTACGCGCCCGACGAGGTGGCGCGCAACCAGGTGGAGGCGGCCGCCGCGGCGTGCCCCGTGCAGGCGATCACGATCGGCCGCGCCGTGGTGCCGGCCGGCACGACGGGCGAGCGGGCGTGAGCGGCGGCGGCGCCGCGTCGGACGTGGAGCGGGTGGTCGTCGTCGGCGCGTCGTTGGCCGGGTCGACCGCCGCGCAGGCGCTGCGCGCCGAGGGGTTCGGTGGCGGCCTCACCCTGGTCGGGGACGAGGACCACGTGCCCTACGACCGGCCGCCGCTGTCGAAGGCGGTGCTGGAGGGTTGGCTCCCCGCCGACCACACCGACCTGCCGGAGGTGGCGCAGCTGGACGCCGAGTGGCTGCTGGGGACGCCCGCCACCGGCCTGGACCTCGTGGCGCGGGAGGTGCGTCTGGCCGACGGCCGTCGTCTCGGCTACGACCGCCTGCTCATCACCACCGGCACCCGCGCCCGTCCGTGGCCGGACCCGGTCGGGGCGGCGCTGGACGGGGTGTTCACCCTGCGGACCCGCGAGGACGCCGCTGCGCTGCGGGCCCGGCTGGCCGACGGGCCGCGCCGCGTGCTGGTCGTCGGTGCGGGGTTCACCGGCTCGGAGATCGCCTCGGTCACCCGCGGCCTCGGTCTGCCGGTGACGGTGGTCGAACGCAGCACCGCCCCGCTGGCCGGTCCGCTGGGCGGCGCGGCCGGAGCGGTGGCCGCGCGGGTGCACCGGGCCCACGGCGTCGACCTGCGCTGCAACACCACGGTGATGGCGCTGGAGGGCGACGACGCCGGCCGGTTGCGCGCGGCCCGGCTCTCCGACGGGGACGTCCTGGAGGCCGACGTCGCGGTCGTGGCGCTGGGGGCGGTCCGCAATGTGGAGTGGCTGGCCGGCGCCGGACTGGCCGCCGATGCCCGCGGTGTCGTCTGCGA
>JAOPWG010000273.1 GCA_025965775.1 Modestobacter sp.
GGAGTGGCCGCAGTTCGGGATGGACGTCAGCTTCGTCGACGGCGTGGAGTTCGACCACGGGTTCATCTCGGCCTACTTCGTCACCGACAAGGACCGCATGGAGGCGGTGGCGGAGAACCCGTACGTCCTGCTCACCAACGAGAAGATCACCTCCGTCCAGACCCTGATGCCGCTGCTGGAGCAGGTGCAGCGGGCCCGGCGTCCGCTGGTCATCCTGGCCGAGAACGTCGACGGCCCGGCGCTGTCGATGCTGGTGGCCAACCACGTGCACGACACCTTCCAGTCCATCGTGGTCCGGGCGCCCGGCTTCGGGCACCGGCGGCTCGCCGAGCTGGAGGACTTCGCCACCGTCCTCGGCGGCAGCGTCATCAGCTCCGCGTCCGGGGTCGGCCTGGAGACGGTGAAGCTGGAGCACCTGGGCCAGGCGCAGAAGGTCGTCGTCACCGAGAGCAGCACCACGATCGTCGGCGGGGCCGGTGACGCCCGGGATGCCGAGCTGCGTGTGCAGCAGCTGAAGCGTGAGCTCGAGCGTGCGGAGAACGAGCACGACCAGGACAGCCTCACGCTGCGGATCGCCCGGTTGACCGGCCGGGTGGCGGTCATCCGGGTCGGCGCGGCCACCAATGTGGAGCTGCGTGAGAAGCAGCACCGGTTGGAGGACTCGCTGCAGGCGACCCGGGCCGCGCTGCAGGAGGGGGTGGTCGCCGGGGGCGGGGTCAGCCTGGTGCAGGCGCAGGCCGACCTGGACGAGCTGGAGTTGACCGGGGACGCCGCCGTCGGCCGGGACATCGTCCGCCGGGCGCTGGAGGAGCCGTTGCGCTGGATCGCCATCAACGCCGGCTACGACGGTGACGAGGTGGTGAAGCGGGTTGCCGAGGCGCCGCTCGGACAGGGCTTCGACGCACAGACCGGCGAGTTCGGCGACATGTTCGACCTCGGGATCATGGACCCGCTGAAGGTCACCAGGTCCGCGCTGCAGAGCGCGGCCTCCATCGCGGCGCTGTTGCTGACCACCGAGACGCTGATCGTCGAGCAGGTCCTGGGCAACCCCGGGGCGATCATCGCGCCCGGCTTCGGCGACCTCGCCGAGGGCATGGTCCGTCCGTCGAACATCTACTGATCGCCGCGGACGGCGGGCACGTGCAGGCCGACCACGACATGGTGCAGGGGACGGACCGGTGAGCCCGCCGTTCAGCGGTGGGGACACGGCGGGCCTGGAAGGGCCCGCGCCCGGGTCGGCGGTCGACCTGCTCCGGGCGGCCGAGGACCCGCCCGGGGCGGCCGGCCGAGCCGACCCCGGTGGGCCGGCGGAGCCCGGCGGTCGGCAGCCGGCTCGCGGGCGTGCCCGGTGGCGGCTGCCGATCGCGACGCTGGGCCCGGCCTTCCTGGCCGCGGTGGCCTACGTCGACCCGGGTAACGTCGCGACCAACCTGGCCGCCGGCTCCCGGTTCGGCACGGCGCTGCTGTGGGTGGTGGTCACCGCCAGCGCCGTCGGCATCCTGGTGCAGTACCTGTCGTGCAAGCTGGGCCTGGTCTCCGGGCTGAACCTCGCCGAGCACTGCCGCGAGGTGATGCCGACCCCGGTGCGCGTGGCCATGTGGCTGCAGGCCGAGATCGTGGTCGTGATGACCGACCTGGCGGAGATCGTCGGCGGGGCGATCGCGCTGCACCTGCTCGTCGGGCTGCCGCTGGGGGCCTGCGAGGTCGTCATGGTCCTGGCCGCCTGCGTCGTGCTGGGTGGCACCGTCCGCGGACACGGGCTGTTCCGGCCGGTGGTCTTCGCCTCCCTCGGCGTGGTCGCGGTCGGGTTCGTCTACCCCGCGCTGGTCTCCGGTGTCAGCGCCGCGGACATCGGGGCGGGGCTGGTGCCGCGGGTGGCCGGCGCGGACAGCGCGTACCTGGCGGCCGGCATCGTCGGGGCGACGGTGATGCCGCACGTGGTGTACCTGCACTCCGGCCTCACCACCGGGGTGCGATCCGCCACCGGGCGTGGAATGCGGCGGCTGCTGCAGGTCAGCCGGGCCGAGGTGCTGCTGGCCATGCTGCTGGCGGGGGCCGTGAACAGCGCGGTCATGCTGGCCGCCACGGCACTGACCCCGGCGGAGGGCGCCGGCATCGAGGCGACCCACCGTGCGTTCGGGGCGTCGCTGGGGACCGCGGTCGCCACGCTGTTCGCCGTCGCGCTGCTGGCCTCGAGCTTCGCCTCGACCTGCGTCGGCGTGTACAGCGGACAGATGATCATGCAGGGATTCCTCGACCGGTCGGTGTCGATCTGGCTGCGGCGTGCGGTGTCGCTGCTGCCCGCGCTGGCGGTCCTGCTGGCGGGTATGGATCCCACCGACGCGCTGGTGCTCAGCCAGGTGGTGCTCTCCTTCGGGTTGCCGTTCGCCCTGGGGCCGCTGATCTGGTTCACCGCCCGCCGTGCCCCGATGGGGGAGGACCGGAACGCCACGGTCACGACCGCCGTCGCGGTCGTCGTCCTCGCCGCGGTGGTCGCCCTGAACGCGTTCGTGCTCGTGAGCGCATGGTGAACGCCCAGTCCGGTCACCGTGCGCGGTCCCCGCCGGTGCGCCGTCCGCGACGCAGCCGCCCGTGTCGCGGCGGGCGGCCGTCGTGGGTCCGGAGTCCCCGTCCACCGGCCGCTGCCATCGGAGCCATGATGTCCTTCGCCGTCCCCTTGCTGTCCCTGGGCCTGCTCGTCCTGGTCGGCACGGCGCTGACCCTCGCCGCGGCCCCGCTCACCCCGTCCGACGCGGTGCCCCTGTGCTGCCGGCGGCGGGTCGACGCCTTCGCGCGGTGGGCCCGGCCGACCGTGCTGGCCGCGGTGCTGGCTGCCGGGGCCGGCGTCGTGCTGCTCGTCCGCTGATCCGGTGTCGAGTCCCGGGGCCGATCCGCACCCCGATCCGGAGCTGGCCCTGGCGTGGAGCCGCTACGCGCTCGGCCGCATCCGTGCGGTGGTCGACAAGCCGCGCGAGGACATGACCGACGACGAGCTGACCGTCTACACGCACGCATCGAACGCACTGGCCGGCGGCGACCCGACCATCGCGCTGTTCGTGCGCGGGCCGGGCCACCGGCTCTGCCGGATCTGTGGTGCCGAGTGGAGCTCGCTGATGCTCCCCGACCACGTCGCCGGCTGCCCGCTCGGCTCCGGCGGGTGACGGGCGCGGGCCGCGGCCCCTAGACCGACCGGGGGGGTTGCCGGTCGACGGCTCTGCGCTCCCCGGCATCCGCACCCAGGCGCTGGGCCAGCAGCTGGGCCAGGTGGACCCCCGGCCGGTCGCCGAGCTGGTCGAGCTGGGTGCGGCAGGAGAAGCCGTCGGCCAGGACGACCGCCTCCGGTCCCGCACCGCGGACGGCGGGCAGCAGGGAGTGCTCGGCGATCCGGACCGACACGTCGTGGTGACCGCGCTCGACCCCCCAGTTGCCGGCCAGCCCGCAGCACCCGCCGACCCGGGTCACCGACGCCCCCGCCCGGCGGAGCAGGCGCTCGTCGGTGCTCCACCCCATGACCGAGTGGTGGTGGCAGTGCGGTTGGGCGATCACCTCGAGGCCGTCGAGGGACGGCGGCTCCCAGCCGGGGGTGTCGGTCAGCAGCTCGGCCAGCGTGCGGGTGGCCCGGGCGACCCGCTCGGCCGCCGGGTCGTCGAGGAGGTCCCGCGCCTCCCCGCGCAGGACGGCGGTGCAGGACGGCTCGAGCCCGACGATCGGCATCCCGGCGTCGGCGTAGCCGGCCAGGCTGGTGATGGTCCCGCGCAGGATGCGCTTGGCCGCGTCCAGCTGACCGGTGGTAATCCAGGTCAGCGCGCAGCAGGTGTCTGCGGACGGCACCTCGACCCGGTAGCCCGCCGACTCCAGCACCGTCGCGGCGGCCGCGGCGACCTCGGGGGCGAAGTGGTCGGTGAAGGAGTCCACCCACAGCGCCACCTGCGGACGGTCGCCGTCCACCGCCGCGGGGCGGGTGGCCCAGAGCCGGCGGAAGGTGCTGGGTGCGAACGCCGGCAGGTCCCGCCGCTGGTCGACCCCCGCCGCCCACTTTGCCACCGCCCCGCCCAGCCGGGACCCCATCACCGCATTGGTCAGCCGCGGCGCGCGGGCGGCGAGGTCGGCCCAGCGGGGCAGCTGCCCGAGCGCGTAGTGCGGCCTCGGGCGCAGGCGGTGGCGGTAGGACTGGTGGAGCACCTCGGCCTTGTAGGAGGCCATGTCCACGCCGGTGGGGCAGTCCCGGGAACAACCCTTGCACGACAGGCAGAGGTCGAGCGCCGCGTGCACCTCGGGGGAGCGCCAGTCGCGCACCGGCCCGCCGGGGGCGAGCATCTCCTGCAGCACCCGGGCACGGCCCCGGGTGCTGTCTTTCTCCTCCAGCGTGGCCGGATAGGACGGGCACATCACCCCACCGGCGGCGCTCAGGTCCGCCCGGCACTTCCCGACCCCGGTGCACCGGTGCACCGCGGCGGTGAAGTCGCCCCCGTCGTGCCGGTAGGCCAGCGCGAGCTGGTGGCGGCGGGGCGCCACCTCGGCGACCCGCACGTCGGCGTCGAACGGCGCGGGCCGCACCAGGATGCCGGGGTTGAGCACGTCGTCCGGGTCGAACACCCCCTTGACCTGCTCGAACAGCGAGATGACGGCGGGGCTGTACATGACGGGCAGCAGCTCGCTGCGGGCCCGGCCGTCGCCGTGCTCACCGGACACCGATCCGCCGTAGCGCGCCACCAGGCGGGCGGCGTCGGTGATGAACGCCCGGTAGCGGGGCCGGCCGCCGTCCTCGCGGTCCCGCCCGAACGGGAAGTCGATGCGGACGTGCACGCAGCCGTCGCCGAAGTGCCCGTAGGGCAGGCCCTGCAGCCCGTGCTCGGCGAGCAGCGCCTCGAAGTCCCGCAGGTAGGCACCCAGCTGCTCGACC
>JAOPWG010000274.1 GCA_025965775.1 Modestobacter sp.
CCGGGGTGGCTCAGACGGTGGCGACCGTCAGCCGGCGGGCGGTCGCCGCGGCGGACTCGACCAGTGCCGGGTCCGGGGCCAGGCCGCAGCGGCCCAGCCACGTGGCCAGCAGCTGGTGCCCACCCTCGGTGAGCACCGACTCGGGGTGGAACTGCACGCCCTCGATGGGCAGCTCGCGGTGTCGCAGCGCCATCACGATCCCCGACGGCGTGCGCCCGGTGATCTCGAGCTCGGCGGGCACGGAGTCGGCCTCCACGGCCAGCGAGTGGTACCGGGTGGCGGTGAACGGGGACGGCAGGCCCGCCAGCACGCCGACGCCGTCGTGCAGCACCTGGCTGGTCTTGCCGTGCAGCAGCTCCGGGGCGCGGACGACTTCGCCACCGAATGCCTCGGCGATGGCCTGGTGGCCCAGGCACACGCCCAGCACCGGCACGCCCGCCGCCGCGGCCGCCCGCACCATCGGCACGGTCACCCCCGCGTCGGTCGGCGTCCCGGGGCCCGGGGACAGCAGCACGCCGGCGACGTCGAGGTCGGCGAGCTCGGCGGTGGTGACGGCGTCGTTGCGCCGCACGATGCTCGGCACGCCCAGCTGGCCCAGGTACTGGACCAGGTTGTAGACGAAGCTGTCGAAATTGTCGACGACCAGCACGGGGCGCACGGGGCCGCTCACCACATCGCTCACCTCCACGTTCATCGGTCGACCGTCACGTCGGAGAAGGGCAAGGAAGGCTCGATCCACGGGAAGACGACGAACAACAGCAGGGCACAGACGGCCAGGACCAGCATCAACGACAGCAGCGTCTTGCCGGGGGCCCCGCCCGGCAGGTGCCGCCAGATCCAGGTGTACACGTCCGTCGTCCTCCCGTCCGCAGCGCAGGTGGGCACCAGCCTCCCAGTTCAGCCCTCGCTCAGCGCAGCCGGCCCGTCCGGGGCCGCGGTCTTGCTGATCGGTCCCCCGTCCAGCAGCGCGTGCACGATCAGCCGCTGGCGGGCCGAGTACTTGGGATGGCAGGTCGTGAGCGTCAGGTACGCACCGGTGGCCGGCCCGTCGGGCGCGCCGTCCGGGGTGGGGGCGATGACGTCGACCTCGGAGGGCCGCACGACCTGCTGCCCGGGGATGCCGCTGGGGTCACCCCCGAAGTCGCCGGTCGCCCGGTCGCCGAGCACGCGGTAGACGAACCACCAGCCGGCGGTCTCGACCACGATCGGGTCACCGGGCCGCAGCTGGTCCAGGTCCAGGAACGGCGATCCACGCCCCACGCGGTGACCGGCCACCGCGAAGTTGCCCTGCTCACCGGGCATCGCCGTGCCCACGTAGTGACCGGGCCCCTGGGCGAGCTGCTCGCCGGCCGTCCCCTCGACGATGACCCGCGAGTAGTCCGAGCTCAGCCGCGGGACGTGCAGCACCGCGAAGGGCGTGCCCACCGCCACGTCGATGGGCGCCGGCGTCCCGCCCGGCGCCGCGACCGTCGGGTCGTCCCAACCATGGTGCAGCTCGTCGCTGAGCTGGCCCTGGCGCTGGGCGGTGAGCAGGTCGGTCACCCACACCTCGTAGACGACGAACAGCAGGACCACCAGGCCGAGGGTGACCAGGGTCTGCCCGATGCCCCGGACGACGGTGCGGCCCAGCTCACCGGCCCGCCGGTGCCGGCCCCGCCCCGCCCCGCCCGTGCTGGGCGCCGGGACGTCGGGACGCCAGGTCCACCGGGCGGTGTCGGGTTCAGCCGACATCGGCGTACCGGACGTCGAGGGCACCGTCGTAGGCCGGGACGTCGACCGACCGCACGTCCCGCACCGAGTAGGTCAGGCCGAAGTCGTGGACCGCCTGCTGCAGCAGCGCCACCTCCGCGGAGTCGCCCAGCCGGCTGCGCATCACCGAGGAGTCGCCGACCGCGGTGACCACGAACGGGGGTGAGTAGGTGCGTCCCTGCAGGAGCAAGGTGTTGCCCACGCACCGGACGGCGCTGGTGGAGATCAGCCGTTGCCCCATGATCGCGACCCCCTGGGCGCCGGCGGCCCACAGCGCGTTGACGACGCCCTGCACGTCGGACTGGTGGATGACCAGGTCGTCGGGGCGCGCTCCGCTGGGCAGGCCGCTCCCGCTCTCCCGGGGGGCGTCGTCCAGGGTGATCTGGACCCCCGGACCGCTCACCGGCGTCAGCTCGGCAGCGGCCATCCCGGCGGCGCCCCCCGCCTGCGCCGCGGCGACCGCGCCGTTGCGCGAGGCTGCCTGGTCGGTGAGCTGCTGCACCTGGTCCTGCAACCGGGCCAACTGCTGCTGCTGCCGGGCGATGACCCGGTTCCGCTGCTCGACCAGGCTGGACAGCTGGGTGCTCTCCCCGGCCCGCAGGTCGGTGCCGAGCGCGGTCTTCCCGGAGGTGGCGAACAGCAGCCCCGCGACCAGGGCCACCAGGGGGACCAGCGCCATCCACACACTGGGACGCCCGGGGCGACGGAGGGTCATGCGCACCTCCTCGTTTGCGGCCCGGGCAGGGCGCATGACCGGGCGGGCACCTCCCGCGACGGGCCGTCCACAGCCGGAGCGGGACGGGATGGCCAGGACGCAGCTTAGGCTGGTCCTCGTCGTCGCCGGGGCACCATGCCGCCGGCCGTGGAGGGAGTCGGCACGGTGCCCAAGTCCAAGGTGCGCAAGAAGTCGGTGTACACCCCGCCCGAGGGTGTGCTGCCCTCCCGGGCAGCACGCGCCCGGGCCGCCGAGCCGAGTCCCCGCTGGTACGCCGCGGTCATGGTGAGCCTGATGGTCATCGGCCTGCTGTGGATCGTCGTGTACTACGTGGCCGGTGACCGGATCCCGTTCATGGTGTCGCTGGGTGCGTGGAACTTCCTGATCGGGTTCGGCGCGATGGTGGTCGGCCTCGTCATGTCGATGCGCTGGCGCTGACCGAGCCGCCGTCCCAGAGGCCCTCGTCCCGTCCGGGACGGGGGCCTCTCGTCGTCCTGGGGGCGCCACCGCCGCCCGCCCGGGACGCAGCCGGGGTTGTGCACAGGCGCGCCTTGCATTCCACAGCGCCCGGCGGTGGCCATCCACGGGCCTGTCCACGGCATGTGGGTGGAATCGACACCTCGACAGCTCGGTGACCTGCGGGTTCGTGGAGCGTGTGACTCGTGGGACAGAAACGGCACAACGGTAACTACACCCGTGTGAGTCCGTCCCCAGCTGTGCACAGACTTGTGGAGAAGTCGACAGGGAGGCGTCGCCCGTGACCGTCCACCGGAGTCCACCTACGGCGTCATCGGGCCATCGACCAGCCCTTTCTGCCGATCCACCCGGGTACTGGGAGGCTGGGCAGGTGCAATGGTCCCCACGGGTCGGTGAGACCGTCGCCGCGGCAGCCATCGGCGTGGCCCTGGCCCTCGCTGCGGCGCTCGTGGACCCGGTCGGCCGGGTGCTCGTCGGCGGCGCCGCGGTGGTGCTGCTCGCCCTGGCGGCGCGAGACCTCGTGCTGCGCCCGCGGCTGCGCACCGGGCCGACCGGGGTGACCGTGCGGGGCCTGGGCAGGGCGACCACCATCGCCTGGCCGGACCTGCACGTGCGGGTTCGGGTCACCCGGCGACTGGGGGTGCGCGGGCACACCCTGGAGCTGGAGGACCGCAGCGACGACGCGGTGCTGCTCGTCCTCGGCCGGCACGACCTGGGCACGGAGCCTCAGGCGGTCGCCCAGACGCTGATCGCTGCCGCACCGCCCGTCGGCTAGCGCAGACCGCCCAGCAGCAGCACCAGCAGGACCACGACGAGCACGGCGATGCCGGCCACCGCCGCCGTACGCCGCCTGCGGAACAGCACCAGCACACCCGCGGCCGCGGCACCGGCGACCAGGCCGCCGAGGTGGCCCAGCAGCGAGACGCCGGGCAGGAAGCTGATGACCAGGTTGATGCCCAACAGGGTCAGCAGTCCGCGCAGGTCCTGCTTCTGCGCCACGAGGACCACACCGAAGGCGCCCAGCAGGCCGTAGATGGCCCCCGAGGCGCCGACCACGCCCTGGAAGTAGGCCCCGAACAACTGCAGGGACGCTGCGCCGCCCAGCGCGGACACCAGGTACACCGTCAGGTAGCGACCGCGGCCCAGCAGCCGCTCGAGCTCGGAGCCGAAGATCAGCAGGGCCAGCATGTTCAGCACCAGGTGCACCGGGCTGACGTGGGTGAAGGTGCTGGTGACCACCCGCCACCACTCGCCCGCGTCGACGGCGGCCGGGCTGATCGCGAACTCGTCCAGGAGTGGGGACCCGAAGCTCCGCACCGGGTTGCGGCCGGCCAGCACCGCGGAGACCGCCGTTGCCAGGGCCACGGCGACGTTCAGGGCGATGAGGACGGCGGTGACCGGGCCGAACCGTCGTCCGGTGCTGCGCAGCGCAGCGCCCCCGCGGGGCCGGCGGACGCCGGCGTTGCCGGCCCGCACGCACTCCGGGCACTGGAAGCCGACCGACGCCGGTCGCATGCACTCGGGGCAGATCGGGCGTCCGCAGCGCACACAGAAGATCCCGGTCGCCCGGTCGGGGTGCCGGTAGCAGGTGGTGGTCGGGGGCGCCGGCTGCGGTCCGCCCGCGCCGACGCCCCCGGGGCCGTCCGGGGTGGTCAGCTGCGCTGCACCTCGACCGACTCGATGACGACGTCGTCCACGGGGCGGTCACCGCGCGCCGTGGGCACCTTGGCGATCGCGTCCACGATCTGGCGGCTGGCGTCGTCGGCCACCTCGCCGAAGATCGTGTGCTTGCGGTTCAGGTGCGGGGTGTTGGTGACGGTGATGAAGAACTGCGAGCCGTTGGTACCGGGGCCCGCGTTGGCCATGGCCAACAGGTAGGGGCGGTTGAACGACAGGTCGGGGTGGAACTCGTCGCCGAACTGGTAGCCCGGGCCACCGATGCCCTGCCCGAGCGGGTCGCCGCCCTGGATCATGAAGCCGTCGATGATGCGGTGGAAGACCGTGCCGTCGTAGAGCTTGTCGGTGGTCTTCGCGCGCGTCGCCGGGTGCGTCCACTCGCGACGGCCCTCGGCCAGGTCGGCGAAGTTCGCCACGGTCTTGGGCGCGTGGTCCGGGAACAGGTCGACGGTGATGTCGCCGTGGTTGGTGTGCAGCACCGCACGCCGTGCGGCCGGAGTCTGATCAGTCACGGGCACCACTCTCCCACTGGACACCGGGTCCGTGCGTAGGTGGCCCGCCTGCCGGCTGCCGGCAGTCGGTGGCGCTAGGGGTGGAGACGAGGGGAATCGAACCCCTAACCCCCGCCTTGCAAAGGCGGTGCTCTGCCAATTGAGCTACGTCCCCGGGGAGGCGGCGCGACGGTTGCGCGCCACCCGGGTCACGAACGGGGGGTGCTGACCGATCCGGGGCCGCTGGTGGCCTCGGCCCACAGGTCGGCCTCGCCCTTGCCGGCACTGCGCTTGCGGACGGCGACCACGGCGCCGGCAGCAAGGGCTGCCACAGCCAGCTTCTTCAGCACGCGGGTGACCTCCTCGAACGGTGGCGGCCCCGCGGCCGCGGGAACCGGTGTCCGTCGCGGCGCCGGGGGCCGGCCACCGGTGCACGGGTGGGCCTGGGAGGACTTGAACCTCCGGCCTCATCCTTATCAGGGATGCGCTCTAACCGTCTGAGCTACAGGCCCGTGGACCGTGGACCAGCTTACCCAACGCCTGCGGAGCCCCGGCACGGGGGCCGGAAGCTCCCGTGCCCTGCCCCTCACTCATGCTCGGCGAGGGTGACCTCCACGCCTCCGACCAGGTCGGAGCACAGGTTGTAGACGACCGCCCCGACCGTGCACAGCGCCGTGAGCAGCACGACGTTGATCGCGCCGATCACCGCCGCGCCGCCGAAGACCACGCCCGCGGTGATCACGTCACCCTTGCTTCCCCCGGAGCCGGAGACGCTGCCCACCTGGCCGATGAGGTCGTTCAGGCTGGAGAAGACGCCCAGGCCGCTGAGCACCCCGTACAGGATGCCGACCGCGACCATCCACACGAAGAACAGCGCGATCGAGACCACCAGGGAGATCTTCAGCGCCGACCACGTGTCGATGTGTCGCAGCTGCAGCCGGGCCCGGCGGGGCCCGCGACCGGCTCCACGGACCCGGCCACCAGGCTCCTGGGACGTGGCCGCTACCCCGGCGCCGGCTGTGCCGGCCACGGCCGGGCGGACGGGTGCACCGGCCGGCCGGGTCCCCGTGGGGGGCAGCGGGACGGCCTGGGTGCTCTCGGGGCTGACCGGCGCCTGGGTGCGGGCGACTGCCGGGCGCCCGGCGCCGCTGGCACCGGCACTCGAACCCGGTGCACGCCCGACGGGCGCGGCCGGCGAAGGCGCTGACGGACCGGCCGGCGGCGCGGACCGCGCGGGAACACCGACCGCGGGCGTGGCCGGCGCGGGCCCGGCGAACACCCCGGACGGTGGGCTGTGCGGGGTGATCACCTGGGTGCCGTCCACCGACGGTGGCGGCGCGGCAGCCGCCCGGGCGGGCGTGGACCGGGATTCCGACCGGGCCGCCTGGGTCTGCTCGACGGGACGCTCGGGAGCAGCCGGCGCCGGCGCGCCCCGGGTGCCGGCAGTGGTCGCCGCAGGTTCCCCGACGGCGCTCACGCCGCCGGCCGGACCACCGCCGACGTTCCCGGGGGTGGCCGCCTCCGACACGCCCTCGGCCGCGCCATCACCCTCACGGGAATCAGTGCGCACCGAACCTTGCGTGCGGTCGCTCATGCCTGTCTCCTGTCCCCCAGCGGCCCGCGCCGCTCCGCGGCCGAGGCCGCGAGCAGGCGACGCCGCGCCGGTCGGTGCCGTGGTCGTCGCGCAGTCCGGGGCCGGGACGTCGACGTCCCGGCACCCGGTCTGGCATCCGCCCCACCCTAGGCTTCGGGCTCGTCGTTGTCCGTCGTACGCGCGATAGCCACGATGGACACATCTTCAGGCAAGTTCATGAGCTTGACACCCATCGTTGCCCGGTCGCGCGTGTGCCGGACACCGTTCACCGGCGTGCGGATGACGCCGCCCCCGGAGGTGATCGCGTAGAGCTCGTCCCCGAGAACCACCGCCAGCGCACCGACCAGCACGCCCTTGCGCGCCTTCGGGTCCGCGGTCAGAACGCCCTTGCCGCCGCGGTTCTGCTCGGGGTAGTGCTCGATACCGGTCCGCTTGGCGTACCCGCCCTCGGTCGCGACCAGGACGTCGACGCCCTCCTGGACCACGATCATCGACAGCAGGGTGTCGTCCTCGGCCAGTGAGATGCCGCGCACCCCCTCGGTGGCCCGCCCCATCGGTCGCAGCTGCTCGTCGTTGGCCCTGAAGCAGATCGACATGGCCTTGCGGGTCACCAGCAGCAGGTTCTGGTCCGGGCTGATCAGCGCCGCCCCGACCAGTTCGTCCTCCTCACGCAGGTTGATCGCGATGACACCACCGCTGCGGGGGGAGTCGAAGTCGGTCAGCCGGGTCTTCTTCACCTGGCCCTTGGCGGTCGCCAGCACCAGGTAGGGGGCGACGGCGTAGTCCTTGATCTGGATGACCTGGGCGATCTTCTCGTCCGGCTGGAAGGCCAGGATGTTCGCCACGTGCGCGCCGCGGGCGGTCCGGTTGGCCTCGGGCAGCTCGTAGGCCTTGGCCCGGTAGACCCGGCCCTTGTTGGTGAAGAACAGGATCCAGTCGTGGGTGGATCCCACGAAGAACTGCTGCACCAGGTCGTCCTGCTTGAGCGCGGCGCCCATGACGCCCTTGCCGCCACGGCGCTGGCTGCGGTACAGGTCGCTCTTGGTGCGCTTGGCGTATCCGGTCCGGGTGATCGTGACGACCACCTGCTCCTCGGCGATCAGGTCCTCCATCGAGACGTCGCCGTCGTGCGCCACGAACTGGGTGCGGCGGTCGTCGCCGTACTTCTCGACGATCTCGGCCAGCTCGTCGTGGATGATCTGACGCTGCCGCTCCGGGGAGTCCAGGATCGCCTGCAGCTCGGCGATGCGGGCCTCGATCTCGGCCAGCTCGTCGATGATCCGCTGGCGCTCCAGGGCGGCCAGCCGGCGCAGCTGCAGGTCCAGGATGGCGATCGCCTGGACCTCGTCGACGTCCAGCAGCTCCATCAGGCCGGTCCGCGCGGCCTCGGCCGACTCGCTGCTGCGGATGAGCGCGATGACCGCGTCGAGCTGGTCGAGGGCCTTGGCGTAGCCGCGCAGGATGTGCGCGCGCTCCTCGGCCTTGCGCAGGCGGTAACGGGTCCGCCGGACGATGACCTCGATCTGGTGGGTCACCCACAGCCGCACCAGCTCGTCCAGCCGGAGGGTGCGGGGCACGCCGTCGACGATGGAGAGCATGTTGCAGCCGAACGTGGTCTGCAGCTGGGTGTGCTTGTAGAGGTTGTTCAGCACGACCTTGGCGACGGCGTCCCGGCGCAGCGTGATGACCAGCCGGCGGCCGACCCGGTCGCTGGACTCGTCGGCGATCTCGCTGATGCCCTGCAGCCGGCCGTCGCGGACGCCGTCGGCGATCGCCTCGGCCAGGTTGTCCGGGTTGACCTGGTAGGGCAGCTCGGTGACGACCAACTGCACCCGGCCGCGGGCGTCCTCCTCGACGGTGACGACCGCGCGCATCCGGACCGACCCGCGACCGGTGCGGTAGGCGTCCTCGATGCCGTCCCGGCCGACGATCAGGCCGTGGGTGGGGAAGTCCGGGCCCTTGATCCGCTCCATGCACGCGGTCAGGGCCTCCTCGGCCTCCGCCTCGGGATGCTCGAGCATCCAGAAGACGGCCGCGGCCACCTCGCGCAGGTTGTGCGGGGGCATGTTGGTGGCCATGCCGACGGCGATGCCGGCCGACCCGTTGATCAGCAGGTTCGGGATGCGGCCGGGCAGGACCAGCGGTTCCTGGTTCTTGCCGTCGTAGTTGGGCTGGAAGTCGACGGTGTCCTCGTCGATGTCGGCCAGCATCTCCATGGCCAACGGCGTCAGCCGGGCCTCGGTGTACCGCATGGCGGCTGCCGGGTCGTTGCCCGGGGAGCCGAAGTTCCCCTGGCCGTCGATCAACGGGTAGCGCATCGACCAGGGCTGGGCCAGCCGCACGAGGGCGTCGTAGATCGACGAGTCGCCATGCGGGTGGTAGTTACCCATCACCTCGCCGACCACGCGGGCGCACTTGACGGTCGCGCGGTCGGGGCGGAAGCCCTGGTCGAACATGGCGTAGAGCACGCGGCGGTGCACCGGCTTGAGGCCGTCGCGCACCTCGGGCAGCGCGCGGCCCACGATCACCGACATCGCGTAGTCGATGTAGCTGCGCTGCATCTCCTGCTGGAGGTCGACCGGCTCGACGCGGTCGCGGCTGGGGGTCTCGGTCACTTCTGGTTCTCCACAAGTCGATACACAGCGGTGGACAAATGCCCAGGTCAGCTATGGGGTCCGTCGGGACCCCGGGAGGTGGGCGACGCAGCGGTGGCGCGTCGCCCAGCAGGCCTCACACGTCCAGGAACCGGACGTCCCTGGCGTTGCGGGTGATGAAGCTGCGACGGGCCTCGACGTCCTCGCCCATCAGCACGCTGAACAGCTCGTCGGCCGCCGCGGCGTCCTCCAGGGTCACCTGCAGCAGGATGCGGGTCTCGGGGTTCATGGTGGTTTCCCACAGCTCCGTGGCGTCCATCTCGCCCAGGCCCTTGAACCGCTGGATCGCGTCGTCCTTGATCTTCCGGCCGGCCTCGGCGCCGGCCTTGAGGACGGCTTCCTTCTCCTTGTCGGTGTAGACGTACTCGTCACCGACCTTCCCACCCCACTTGATCTTGTACAGCGGGGGCTGGGCCAGGTAGACGTGGCCGGCCTCCACCAGCGGCCGCATGAAGCGGAACAGCAGCGTCAGCAGCAACGTACGGATGTGCTGGCCGTCCACGTCGGCGTCGGCCATCAGCACGATCTTGTGATAGCGGAGCTTCGACAGGTCGAACTCGTCATGGATGCCGGTGCCGAAGGCGGTGATCATCGACTGGACCTCGGTGTTCTTGAGGACCCGGTCGATGCGCGCCTTCTCGACGTTGATGATCTTCCCGCGGATGGGCAGGATCGCCTGGAACATCGAGTCACGGCCGGACTTGGCCGAGCCGCCGGCCGAGTCGCCCTCGACGATGTAGACCTCGGAGTTGCGCGGGTCGGTGGAGCGGCAGTCGGCCAGCTTGCCGGGCAGCCCACTGACGCTGAGCAGGCTCTTTCGGGCCAGCTTGCGGGCGTCCTGGGCGGCACGCCGGGCGCGGGCCGCCGAGGCGGCCTTGGTGATGATCACCTTGGCCTCGGCGGGGTTGGCCTCGAACCAGTGGCTGATCTGGTCGTTGCAGACCCGCTGCACGAAGCCCTTGACCTCGGTGTTGCCCAGCTTGGTCTTCGTCTGGCCCTCGAACTGCGGGTCGCCGAGCTTCACCGAGACGATCGCGGCCAGGCCCTCGCGGATGTCGTCGCCGGTGAGCTTGTCGTCCTTCTCCTTGAGGATCTTCTTGTCCACCGCGTAGCGGTTGACGATCGAGGTCAGCGCCGCGCGGAAGCCCTCCTCGTGCGTGCCGCCCTCGT
>JAOPWG010000294.1 GCA_025965775.1 Modestobacter sp.
CCGATGCTCGTGCGCACCCCGCGGCTGGATGCGCGCACCCGCACACCCGGCGCCAGCTTGACCGAGAAGCTCAGGCCCATCTTTCTCCGTTCCACCGTCGGTTGTTCGAACCAACCACAGCGGGACGGCGCCGGCCGGGATCGGTCGAGGATGTCGTGGCGGGTGGTGCCACCGTGGTTCGCGGGCCACCCCGGGAGTCCACACCGGTCACCTCCGCCGCTCCGACCGCCGAGAACAAGGCCGTGAAGACTCGCAACGGCTCGCACGACGACGTGCCGTCCGACGGCGGCGACCTCGAGAACTGGATCCACGCCGCAGGACTCCGTCGATCCGGTCAGCGCGCCGTCCTCAGCCGGCGGGGGCGACCGGTGCAGCGCCGGGCAGGGCGATAAGCGCCGGGACCACGGAGCTCAGCCCGTCATGGAGACGCCGCATCCCGACCAGCATCCGGCTCTTCACCGTGCCCAGCGGAGCTCCGGTGCGCAGCGCGATCTCCCGCTGGGTGAACCCACCCCGGTAGGCCAGCACGAGCGCCTCGCGCTGCACGGCCGGAAGTGCCTCGATTGCCGACCGCACCCGCGCATCCACCATCCCGTCAGCGACCAGCTCGGCGACGACCAGCGCGATCACCGGCTCGACCCGCTCCGCCGCCGCGTCGAGACGACGGCGCTGGGACGCCTCGCGCCGGACGGCGTCCACCGCCTTGTGGTGCACCAAGGCCAGCAACCACGCGCTGAACGAACCGCGCGCGGCATCGAACGCGGCGGGGTTGCGCCAGTAGGCGAAGAAGGCCTCCTGAACGACGTCCTCGGCGAGCCGGTCGTCGACAACGATTCTCCGGGCCAACGCCAACGCCAGCGCGGGACGCGCGTAGCGGTCCAGCAGCTCCGCCAGGGGGCCGCCGCCCGCAGAGGCCACAGGCCCCGGAGTGTTCGCCACAAACGGTAGGTGGCGCACAACTTGATGTTCAAACAGGCCGTAACTCAACCGTGACCGACGAGCTCCGGCGGCACCGGTGTCCAGGGGCGGCTCGATCAGCTCGGCGGGCTGCTTGGCGGCAGCAGCCAGACGCGCGAGGAGCAAGACCTTGTTGCCCCTGCTGGAGGGCGAGGACAGTGGTCTCCGCGGCAGTGCCGCAGGGGCATCGCCGCCGGCCCAGAGAGGAGTGGTGGCATGTACGCCCGAACCACCATCATCCGTGGCAACCCCCGGTCCATCGACGACGGCGTCGCCTACATGCGCGACGAATCCCTCCCGACCCTCCAGGAGATCGACGGCTTCGTCGGCCTGTCCATGCTCGCCGAGCGGGACACCGGCCGCTGCATCATCACGACCGCCTGGGCGGGTGAGGAGGCGATGAACGCGAGCGCCGACCGCGTGCGCCCGCTGCGGGAGCGCGTGGCCGAGAAGTTGAACGGCCAGGCCGAGATACAGGGCTGGGAGATCGCCGTCCTCCACCGGGAGCACCCGTCCGGCGACGGCGCCGCCGCGCGGGTCACCTGGGTCCGCACCGCCCCGGACCGGATGGACCAGCTGCTCGACGGCTACCGCGCGACCCTGATGCCCAGGTACCAGGAGCTTCCCGGCTTCTGCAGCCTCAGCATGCTGGTCGATCGGCAGAGCGGCCGGGGAGTGGGGGTCACCACGTTCGAGAGTCGTGATGCCCTGGACCGCTCGCGCGAGCAGACCCGGTCGTTGCGCGAGGAGTTCACCCCCACGGTGGGCGCCGAGGTCCTGGAGGTGGCCGAGATGGATCTCGTCCTCGCCCACCTGCGGGTGCCCGAGACCGTCTGACCGAACTGCCGCCGGTCGGTATGCGCGGGCGTCCGTGCGAGCCGACCGGCGGCCCCGACGGGGGGCGAGGTTTCGCGAACACGGGGAGGCCGGGCGAACCGGGTCTGCCACGATGCGCGTCCACGACCGGACGGACGGCGGACACGAGGAGCGTGCGGTGGAGCAGACGGACGTGCCCGCGGCGGTGCCGGGCGACGACGCCCCGCACCGGCTGTCGATGACGGTGCTCATGACGCCGGACATGGCCAACTTCTCCGGCAACGTGCACGGCGGTCAGCTGCTCAAGCTGCTGGACACCGTCGCCTACACCTGCGCGAGCCGCTACTCCCGGAACTACGCGGTGACCCTGTCGGTCGACCAGGTCGTGTTCCGGGAGGCGATCCACGTCGGGGAGCTGGTCACCTTCCAGGCGAGCGTGAACTACACCGGCCGGACGTCGATGGAGATCGGCATCCGGGTGACCGCCGAGCACCTGGCCGACCAGCAGGTACGGCACACCAACAGCTGCTACTTCACGATGGTCGCGCTCGACCCGGCCGGCCGGTCCGTGCCGGTGCCCCCGCTGGTGCCGGTCACCCCCGACCAGAAGCGCCGGCACGCCGCCGCCCTGCTCCGCCGCGAGCTGCGCCGGGAGATCGAGCAGCGCAGCCGCGAGATCCGCCGGATCACCGACTGACGCAGCTCAGGCCCACGTCGATCCGTTCCACCGTCAGATGGACGAACCAACCACGGTGGAACGACATCGGCCGGGACCAGGCGGGGAGAGTGTGGCTCGTGGTGGCACTGGGGTCATCGAGCGGCTGACGGTCTCCCCCGCCGGTCACCCTCGACGTCCGGACCGCCGAGTACGGGCACATGCGATCTCGGAACAGGTCCCACGACGACGTGGCCTCCGGTGGCGGCGACCTCGAGAGCTGGATCAGCGGGTTGACCGGCGGCGAGACGTCGGTCCGTCGCCTCCGGGAGCGGCTGGTCGCCGATGGCGGGGGGCCCGAGGGCACCTGCGAGGTCTGCGAGCGAGCGGCCACCGGCGAGGTCCACCCCGGTCACGACAGTCACGGGGCTCACGAGGGTCACGCCCGGGGACGCCTGACCGCCTGACCCGCGGCCCGCTTCCCCTGCCGGGCACCGTCGCCTGCACCTGCGCGACCCGGCGTCCCCACCACTGAGCGGTGTCCGACGACGACGGCTACGCCCTGAGCGGACCGTCCTGCATGTGCATCGACGACCGGGCCGGCCAGCCCCGGCCGTCGTCCATCCCCGGCCGTCGTCCGGCCCCGATCGGGGCCGGACGGGCGGTCAGCTGTTGCCGGCCGCCGGGGCGCCGGTGACGACGGCGTCCTCGGCCGCCCGCGGCATCGGCACCGGCGGCCGCCCGGCGGCGTTCCGCAGCACCTCGACAGCCGGCTGCTGCACGGTCGTCCCCCACATGCCGATGGTCGACGAGCCCGCCGTCATCTGCTCCAGCAGACCGGTCCCGACGTCCAGCACCTCGGCCTCAGGCACGGCGACGGCCGTCCGGCCGCGCGACCCCGGCCGCAGCCCACGCAGCACCCGGCCGAGTCCCCGGCGCTGCCGGCGGCGCGCCTGCTCCTCGGCCGCCCGCGCCGCCTCGTCACGGGCCGCGATCTCCCGGTCCAGGAGCTCGCGGGCCATCCGGTCGGTCTCGGCCGCGACGACCAGGTCGGCCCGGGCCTGCTGGGCCCGCCGCCGTCCCTCGCGCCGGATCTCCTCGAACTCGACCTCTTCCTCCTCGCGCAGCTCCACCAGGCGGTCGTAGGCGGCCGGCCGGGCCAGGTTCAGCAGCACCTTCACCAGCACCGGCAGCAGCTCGATGGAGAGGAACAGCAGAAAGAGCACCAGGTGCGCCGTCCCCACCATCGGCCGGTCGGCCGACAGCCGGCTCATCGCCTCCAGCCGGGCCAGGATGCCGGTGCTCTGGCTGTTCTCCGCCTCGAACGACGCCTGCTCCGCCGTCCGCGCCGCGGTCAGCCGGCTCAGCTCGGCCTGGTCGGTGACCAGGTCGGCCTGCGCCAGGGTGACACTCCGCGCGTCGGCGCTCGTGGCCGCCTGGCCCGCGGCCGCACGGGCCGAAGCCAGCGCCACGTCCGCCGCGTCCAGCTCCGCCTTCGCCGCATCGCGCGCCGTCGCCTGCTGGCCGGCCGCAGCCGCGGCCGCCAGGTAGGCGTCCCCGGCACCGGCGTGCCCGGAACCGCAGGTGCCGTCCAGCTCGCACTGCGCCCTGGCCTGCAGCTCGGCGGCCCGCGCCTGCGCCGCGTCGTACGCCGCCTGCTTGGCCTCCCGCTCGGCCTGCGCCGCGACCACGCCGGGGTCCGCGTTCGGGTCCGCGGACCCGCCGCCGGCGATCACGGCCTGCTCGCCGGCGACCTTCTGCTGCAGCGCGGGGATCCCTGCGTACCGGGCGTCGGTGTCCAGTCCGGTGGTGAACTTCTGCGCCGCCTCGGCCTGCAGGGTCACCATCGTCGCCTCGATCTCCTTGTGGAAGACCTGCAGCGTCAGTGGCGTGGAGATGACCGTGCCCAGCAGCACGGCCAGGCCGAGCCGCGGCACCGCCATCGCGATGTTCCGCAGCCACGACGGGTCGTGTCCCATGCCGACCAGCAGCATCCGGTCCAGGTTCACGATGACCAGGCCCCAGCCCAGACCGATCAGCAGCGCCACCGGCCACCACGCGCCCAGCGCCATGTGCAGGGCGAAGGACATCGACACGGCCGCCAGCGCGCCGGTGCTCAGCAGCACGCCGCCGAGGGCGACGTACTTGGCGCGGGCACCGGGACCGACCTCGAGGAGGTCGAGCCGGGCGCCGGCGAGCACGGCCAGCCGATCGCCGGACATACGGGTGCGGGCCCTCATCGGGACGTCCTCTCGCTGGGCTCCATCAGCCCCAGCTATCGGTCGTGGGCCGCCGATCCGGTACCACCCGGACCGCGCAACCCTCGAAAAGGCGCGACCGGCGGGCCGGCGAGGCGCTGACCTGCAGCGTCGGATAACGAGCCTCGGCCGTTGCGGAACGAGCTGCCGCGGTGAGGCCTGTCACCATGTCCGCTCTCTCGCCCGCGCCGCCCGACCCGGCGGCTGACGCGCCGAGCCCCGACAACGAAGCGAGGACCGAGTGCTGGCCCGTGACCTGGCTCTTCCCTGCCCGACG
>JAOPWG010000300.1 GCA_025965775.1 Modestobacter sp.
CCCGACCGCGCTGCTGGTCGGGCTGGCCTGCCCCGCGGGCACGCCGACCGGCTGGCTGGAGGAGGTCGCGGCCGGGATGGCCGCCGAGTGCGCTCCCTTCGGTGCCGCCGTCGTGGGCGGCGACACCGTGGCCAGCGCGCCGGACTCGGAGGCTGTCGTGCTGTCGGTCACGGCGCTGGGCGACCTGGGCGGACGTGCGCCGGTGACCCGGTCCGGCGCCCGTCCCGGGGACGTGGTGGCCGTGGCCGGCCGGCTGGGCTGGTCGGCATGCGGCCTGGCGGTGCTGCGCCGGGGCTTCAGCAGCCCCATCGCGGCGGTGAACGCGCACCGCCGCCCCACCCCGCCCTACGGCGCGGGTCCGGCCGCCGCCGACGCCGGGGCCACCGCGATGTGCGACACCAGCGACGGGCTGCTGGCCGACGCCGGCCACCTCGCCGCGGACAGCGGGGTGCTGATCGACCTGGACGGGGGGGCGCTGACCCGGGCGTTCGTGGACCCCCCGGGGCCGCTCCAGCAGGTCGCGGCCGCCCTCGGCGGGGACCCGCTGCTCTGGGTGCTGACCGGCGGGGAGGACCACGCCCTGGTCGCCACGTTCCCCGCCGGGGCCGCGCTGCCCGAGGACTGGGTGGTGGTGGGCCGGGTGGCGGCGGGCCTGCCGGGGGTCCGCGTGGACGGCGTGCCGGCGGCCGAGGTCGCCGCGGAGCTGGGCGCGGAGGGGACCGGGCATGTCCACTTCGGCTGAGGTTGGACAGGACGAGGCCGTGGAACGACAGGACGAGAGGGGGCGGGGCGGCACGGTGGAGTTGCGCGCGGTGCACTACGACGATCCGGTGGCCATGTACCTGATCGAGCAGGTGCAGCAGGAGTACGTCGTCCGTTACGGCGGCCGGGACGCGGCGCCGGTGGACCCGGTCGAGTTCGCCGCGCCGCACGGGCTGTTCCTGGTCGCGGAGGTCGGCGGGACGCCGGCCGGGTGCGGCGGCTGGCGGGTGCACGGACCCGGCGCGGTCGAGGTGAAGCGGATGTACGTGGAGCCCGGCTTCCGGCGGCACGGCATCGCCCGCCGCGTGCTCGACGCACTGGAGGAGAGCGCCGCCTGGGCCGGCCACCGGGAGATGCTGCTGAACACCGGCGGCCGCCAGCCCGAGGCGCTGGCGCTCTACGCCCGCGCGGGGTACACACCAGTGCCTGGGTACGGGGTCTACGCCCGGTCGCCGGACGCGGTGTTCCTGGGCAAGCAGATAAGCCAGCAGCAGGAGGAGGTCGACGGATGGGCGTCGTGACCGTGTCGGCGTCGTTCGGGGCCGGGGGGGCGGAGATCGCGCCCGCGGTCGCCGCACGCCTCGAGTTGCCCTTCCACGACCGGGCGATCCCGGTCCAGGTCGCCGGCCGGCTCGGTGTGCCGGTCGCCGAGGCCGAGGCCAACGACGAGACCGTGGCCCGCGGGCTGTGGCGCCTGGTCACCTCGCTGGGGTCGATGCCCGACCCGGTCGGCGGGGTGCTCCCGACGTCCTCGCTGCCCGACGAGCGCGCCTACCGGGAGCAGACCGAGCGGGTACTGGAGGAGATCGCGGCCGGACCCGGCGGGGTCGTGCTGGGCCGGGCCGCGGCGATGGTGCTGACCGGGCGGCCGGACGTGCTGCACGTGCGGCTGGACGGTCCACCGGACCAGCGACTGGCCGCCGCCGTCGCGCACCTCGGCCGCTCGGAGGACGAGGTGCGCCGGGAACGGGACGCGGCCGACGCCGCCCGGGTGGCCTACGTCCGGCACTTCTACCGGCACGACCCGGCTCAGTCCAAGCACTACCACCTGGTGGTCGACAGCACCGCGCTGCCGCACGAGACGGTGGTGGACCTGGTGGTCATGGCCGCACGCGCCCGCGGCATCGGCTCGACCGGCTGAGCCGGCGCGGCGGAGGAACGACGGAGGAACGAAAGACCCCGGAGGTCACGGGGACCTCCGGGGTCGATCAGCCCGGCGTCAGCGGGCGGGTGGTGCGGCGCGGGGGGTCAGCCCCGGACGACCTTGCCCGCCCGGATGCAGGAGGTGCAGGCGTTGATCCGGCGGCGGGTGCCCGCGCCGACGACGGCCTTCACAGCCTGGATGTTGGGGTTCCAGCGGCGCGGCGTGCGGCGGTGAGAGTGCGACACCGACATCCCGAAACCGGGCCCCTTGCCACAGACATCGCACACGGCAGCCACGGTCGATCACTCCCAGGAAGTTGGTTCAGAAGGCGGTTCGGAGACACTGCACAAACGACGATGCGCATCGGCGCACCCGCGTCAGGCTCCGACCACTGTAGCCGGTGCCCGCCGGCCGTGTCGCCGCCCCCCGTCGGGAGGTGCCCACGGTGCGCGGACCGGCCGGTCCCGTCGGGGGGCGCAGGTAACCTCCCGCACGTGTTGCAGGCGCTGGACGAGGCGGCGGTCGGCCGGTGGAGCCGCGCTGTCGTCGACGCCCTTTCCCTCGCCCGCTCGCGGCTGGACGAGCTCAACGTCTTCCCGGTGCCCGACGGTGACACCGGCACCAACCTGCTGCTGACCGCCGAGGCGGGGCACGCCGCCCTGGTCGGCCTGGCCGGGCAGGACCCCGACCCGATCGAGTCGCCGTGGACGGTGCTGGCCCGCGGGGCGGTGCTGGGCGCCCGCGGCAACTCCGGCGCGATCCTGGCCCAGCTGCTGCGCGGCCTCGCCGACGACCTGGCCAGCACGCCCGAGGTGGACGGCGCCACCCTGGCCGCCGCGCTCTCCGGCGCGGCCCGGACCGCCTACGCCGCCGTCGCCGACCCCGAGGAGGGCACCTTCCTGACCGTTGCCCGGGCCGGGGCGGAGGCCGCCGCCGCCGCGGTGGACGCCGGGCGCGCGGCGCTGGCCGACGTCGTCCGGGCAGCGGCCGACGGTGCGCGCACCGC
>JAOPWG010000373.1 GCA_025965775.1 Modestobacter sp.
TGTGCGACCGGCTGCTGGAGCTGATGTACCTGCCCGACACCGAGGACGACGTCGCCCTGCTCGCCGTCCGGCTGCACCCGCAGGACGAGCCGCGTCCACCGGAGGCCGGGGCGCAGCAGGTGCCACCGGGCATCGTGCCCGCTCCGCAGGTCCGCGACGACCCCGCTCCCCCTTCCGCGAGTTGATCAACCGGCGGAGCGGACGGCTCAGCGCCGGCGCCGGTCCCGGCGGCGCCCGGTCGAGCGCCGGTTCACCAAACGGCTGCGCGCCCGCTTCGGCAGGTCCACCGCGACCGGCGCCTCCCAGCCCCGCCACACCGACAGCACCCGCAGCCCGGCGACCAGCACGATGACCAACGCCGCGACCGGCAGCTGCGGCAGGTGCAGCGGTCCGGCCAGTACGGTCAGCGCGCCGGCGCCCAGCAGGGCTGCGACGGCGTTGTACGGGCCGGGCTGGACGATGTCGGCGCGCTGGGCGAGCAGCACGTCGCGGATCACCGCGCCGCCGACGGCGGTCACCGTGCCGATGAAGACCACCGAGGCGCTGGGCAGCTGTGCCAGCTGGGCCCTCTGCGCGCCGATGACGGTGAAGAAGCCGAGGGTCAGCGCGTCCAGCACGACCAGCAGCCCGGTCAGCCGGGACAGCCAGCCGGAGAAGTAGAAGGTCACCGCCGCGGTGACCGCCACCGTGGGCAGGTACGCGGGGTTGGTCAGCGCCACCGGTGGGCCCTCGGCGAGCAGGACGTCGCGGATCAGGCCGCCGCCGAGCCCACCGCTGACCGCCAGCAGCAGGACGCCGGAGACCGCGAAGCCCTCCCGGGCCGCCAGCAGCCCGCCGGTGAGCGCGCCGACCACGATGGCGGCCAGGTCGACCACCGCGGGCACCCGCAGGGTCTGGGCCGCGGCGAGGACCTCCACGACGTCCATCCTGCCGGTCATCGGTCGCCGTGCTCCGTCCGGCCTGCGACCGCGGACCGCTGGGGGAGGAGGGCGCGGAGGCCGTGCCTTCCTCCCCCAGCGGCTCAGCTCCGAGCGGGGTCCACCGCCACGGGCTCGTGGTGCGCGCGGTGGTGACCGGTGTCCCGGGGAGTGTCGAGGACCGTCCGGGTGCGGTCGTCGACCTCGCCCGTCGCGACGACGCCGGCCTCGGTCATCAACGACTCCAGCGCCTCCAGCCAGCGGTCGTAGTACCGCCACGGTGTGCCGGACCCCGACTGCTCCCACCGCTGGATCGAGTCGATCAGGGCCTGCTGGAACTGGGACCAGTCGTACTGGCCGCTCTGGTGGGCAGCCACCGCGAGGGCGAACGCGCGGATCTCCCAGGCGGTCTCGAACGACACGTCCCCGCCCTCGGGGCGCAACGCCTCCTGATGCGGCAGCTCCATCAGCAGCGGCTCGAGGTCCTCCCGGGTCGTCATGGACGCTGCCCGCCCGGGTGCAGCACGGAGCCGACGCCGATGAGGGAGTCACGGGTGACCAGCTCCGCCAGCTCCTCCTCGCTCATGCCCTCGGTGCCGGCCGGGCGCTGGGGAAGCACCCAGTAGCGCAGCTCGGAGCTGGAGTCCCAGACCCGGACCTCGGTGCTGTCGGGCACCTCGTAGCCGAAGTCCTCGCGCAGCATCGCGCGCGGCTGGCGCACCATCCGGGACCGGTAGGCGGGCGCCTTGTACCAGTTCGGCGGCAGCCCGAGCACCGGCCACGGGTAGCAGGAGCACAGCGTGCAGACGATGACGTTGTGCACGGTGTCGGTGTCCTCGACGACGACCATGTCCTCGCCCTGCAGACCACCGACGCCCAGTTCGGCGCAGGCCTGCGTGGCGTTGGCCAGCAGCCGTTCCTTGAAGGCCGGGTCACTCCAGGCCCGGGCGGTGACGCGGGCGCCCAGGTGCGGGCCGACCTCGTTCTCGTAGATCTCGGCGAGCCGATCGATGGCGTCGGTGCTCATGACGCCCTTCTCGATCAGCATCGCCTCCAGGGCCTTCACCCGGGCGGCGGTCTCTTCCTCGGTGCGGACACCGGAGGCGGTGGGGGACGGCGAGGTCTCAGCGGTGGTCATGGCAGTCCTGACGGTCGAAGGGTGAGCTGTGGTCCCGGCGGCGCTCACGCGCGCTGGAGGTAGGGCTCCCAGGCATCGAAATAGACGGAGCTGTTGGGCTCGGCAGCGTCGGTGCCCCACAGGTCGGCGGCGTCGAACCGGACCGTGTAGACCAGCTGCGGGTCCTCCCCACCTCCGTTGGCGGCGCTGTCGGGGTAGATGAAGGCGCCCGCCACCCGCTCGACCACCCCGGTGCGGCCGCGGATGTACCGGGCCCGGCGGGTGTGACCCAGCGGGTGGTCGTCGGCCACCCGCACCGTGTCGCCGACGGCGAACAACGGCTCGCCGGCAGGCTCCCGGCGGGCGGAGCCGCCGTGCTTCACCACCATCTCCATCAGCGCGACCAGTTCCGGATCGGACCGCTCGGGCAGCGGCGCCTCGGGGTGCTCGAGGTAGTGCCGGGTCCGGGCCTCGAGCTCGGCCGGGTCGATCACGCCCCGTTCCTCGACGTACTTCAGGGTCGCGTGCAGCCAGTGCTCGTAGTACGGGGTGGTCAGGTAGTCCGCCGGGTGCATCTGCTCGATG
>JAOPWG010000388.1 GCA_025965775.1 Modestobacter sp.
TGGAGCGCACCGCGCTGCTGGCCCTCGGCCGGGCCGGCGGCGCGGTCACCCGCCGGCTGGCCGCCTTCGTCGAGGGCTGGGTGCCCGAGGACCGGGCCGCCCCCGGGTGACAGCCCGGCGGGTGCGGAGCCAGGCGTCGGGGGCGACAGCCGGGACGACGGCGACCGGGCAGCTCATGCCGCCACCGTGTCCTCGTGCACGTACCGCTTGCCGCGGGCCAGCGAGGCGAGTGCCGCGACGACCGACATGACCGCGGCCGCACCGAACACGATGACCAGGCCACTGTGGAACGGGTCGGAGATCAGCTGGGGGAAGAACTGCCCGCCGGTCAGCGTGGCCGCCTGCCGGCTGCTCACCTGGTCCAGCGCCCCGGTCGGGCCCAGCAACTGCTGCACCGGGTTGAAGCCGAGGAACGCGGCGAACAGGCTGCTCACCGGGGGCAGGCCGGCCACCTGACCGGCCACCCCGGCGTCCACGCCCTGGGCCTGCAGGCCGCTGGACAGCGCGGTCGGCAGCGTCCCGGCCAGCCCGACGATCATCAGCGAGAAGAAGACTCCGATCGACAGCGACGTCCCGGAGTTGAAGAAGGTGCCCCGCATCCCGGAGGCGACCCCGCGCTGGTCGGCCGGCACGCTGCTCATGATCGCCGCGGTGTTCGGCGCGGCGAACAGTCCCGAACCGACCCCGTTCAGGCCGATGAGGACGGCGAACAGCCAGTAGGGGAAATCGACCGGGATGAGCACCAGACCGACGAAGCTCACCGCGGTGAGCAGCAGACCGCCGGTGGCGAACCAGCGGGCGCCGAAGCGGTCGGACAAGGCGCCGGAGGCCGGCCCGGCGACCAGGAAGCCGAGCGTCAGCGGCACCAGGTAGATCGCCGACCACAGCGGGGTGGACTCGAAGTCGTAACCGTGCAGCGGCAGCCAGATGCCCTGCAGCCAGATGATCAGCATGAACTGCAGGCCCCCGCGGCTGATCGAGGCGAGCAGCCCGGCCAGGTTCCCGGCCCAGAACGCCCGGATGCGGAACAGCGACATGTGGAACATCGGGTCGCTGACCCTGGTCTCGATGACCGCGAACGCCACCAGGAGGACGACGCCGCCGAGCAGGCCGGCGTCCACCCACGGGTTCAGCCAGCCGGTGGCGTGGGCGCCGTAGGGCTGGATGCCGTACGTGATCGCGGCGAGCAGCAGCGACAGCCCGACGGCGAAGGTGATGTTGCCGGGCCAGTCCAGCCGGCCGGCCCGCGAGGTGCCCAGCTCGTGCAGGGACTTGTAGGACCAGATGGTGCCGATGAGTCCGATCGGGATGCTCACCCAGAAGATGGCCCGCCAGTCCCACTCGGACAGCACGCCGCCGATGATCAGCCCGAGGAAGCCGCCGCCGAGGGCGGCCACCTGGTTGATGCCCAGCGCCAGGCCGCGCTGGGAGGTGGGGAAGGCGTCGGTGAGGATCGCGGTGGAGTTGGCGAACAGCATCGCGCTGCCCACGCCCTGGACCACGCGCCAGCCGATCAGCCAGAGCGCTCCCCCGGCGCCGGCCAGCGGGTCGAAGCCCAGCGCCACCGACGCGACGGTGAAGACGACGAAGCCCAGGTTGTAGATCCGCACCCGGCCGTACATGTCGCCGAGCCGGCCGAAGGTCACGACGAAGACCGCGGAGACGAGCAGGAAGCCCATGAGCATCCAGAGCAGGTAGCTCACGTTGCCCTGCTGGAGCGGGTCGAGGCCGATGCCGCGGAAGATCGCCGGCAGGCTGATGATGACGATCGAGCTGTTGATGGTGGCCATCAGCACGCCCAGGGTGGTGTTCGACAGGGCCACCCACTTGTAGCGCGGATGGTCCCTGCCGTAGCGGAAGCGGCCGGCCGCCGTGCGCTCCGCCGAGGTCTCCGGCCCTGCTGCGTCGACCGCCATGTGCCCACCCCCGGAGAAGTTGGTTGATGCGAAACAACTTAGCTCGGCGCCGGGCCGACCGCTCCGGAGCCGGCCGGGCCGGTTTCCCGGCGCCGGTGTGGGGGCAGGCTGACCGGGAGACCCCCGGCGTCCGCCGGACCGGGCGACACACGGCACGAGGAAAGGGACGACCCATGGCCGACGAGGACATCCGCAGCCGCATCCACGACCTGGTCGCGGAGGAGCACCGGCTGCGCGAGGACAGCGCCGAGCACACCGCCGAGCAGCGCGCCCGGATCGCCCAGCTCGAGCAGGACCTCGACCAGCTGTGGGACCTGCTGCGCCAGCGGGCCGCCAAGCGCCAGTACGGCCAGGACCCCACGGAGGCCAAGGCCCGGCCGGAGCCGCAGGTGGAGAACTACCTGCAGTAGCGCCGCGGACGAGCCGGGCGCCGGTCACCGGTCAGGACGCCGCCGGACGCCGCCGGTGCTCGGTCCCCAGCAACGCCAGTTGCCACAGCAGGCGGGCGCGCGGGTCGCCCACCGATCCGCCGGTGACCTGCTCGATCCGCCGCAGCCGGTGCATCACGGTGTTGCGGTGGCAGTACAGCTCGTCGGCGGCCCGGGTCGGCGAGCCGTCGGCCCCCAGGAACGCCGCGAGGGTGTCCAGCAGCACGGACCGTTCCTCCTCGGGCAGTTCCAGCAGCCGCCCCAGCGACTGCCCGACCAGCCGGTCGGCGATCTCGGGCGAGCTGCGCAGCAGCGCCTCGGGCAGCCGCTCGTCGATGGTCACCACCCGCGGCTGGCCCGCCGGCAGGGTGCGGGCCGCCGTGTCGGCCAGCCGCCAGGCGCCCGCCACCTCACCGGCGCCCTCCACCCCGGCCGAGACCCCGACCGGGCCCTCGGCCAGCTCCTGCAGCCAGCCCACCCCCTCGGCGAGCCGGCGGGACCCCAGGGCCACGACGCCGACCTGGGCACCGGACCGCCAGCCCCACACCGACCGTACGCCCCGCTTGAGCAGCCGGGCACCGGGTCCCGTCAGCGTCGGCCCGCCGGCCTCGTCCGGCGGGGCCACCGCACAGAACAGCCGACCCTCCAGTGGCAGCGC
>JAOPWG010000396.1 GCA_025965775.1 Modestobacter sp.
AGCTGGTGGCCAGCGGGCTGTCCACCGCCGGCTACGTGACGGTCGCGACGATCCTCGGCTGGGAGAACGTGCTCGACCACGTCGAGGACTTCGCCGTCGACTGGGGCCGGGAGCGGGGCCGCGACCCAGGGCTGTACTACCTGCGGGTCTTCGGCGACCCGGAGGGCACCGGGCCGTGGGGCTGGCGCTTCGGCGGGCACCACATCTCGCTGAACAACCTCGTGGTCGACGGGTCGGTCCGCGCGGTGACCCCCTGCTTCCTGGGCGCCGACCCGGCGGCCGCGCCCGCCCTCGGCGGGGGCGTGCTGCGCCCACTGGAGCGGGTGGAGGACCTCGCGCGGGAGCTGGTGCACTCGCTGTCCCCCGAGCTGCAGGCACGGGCGGTGCTGCTGGACCGGCCGCCGTCGGACATCGTCGGCGGCAACCGGTCGCGCGTGGCCGACGGCGACGAGATGATCCTGCTGCCCGACATCTGGCGCGGTCACTTCTCCGAGCCCCGGCTCCGTGACCGGGTCGAGGGCATGAGCGCCAAGGCCGAGCAGGCCTCCGGCTACGGTCCGGAGGAGCACCGCCGGCTGGCGCTCACGTCGCGACCGAAGGGCGTACCGGGCAGCGCGCTCGACACCTCGCAGCGGGAGCTGCTGTCGGTGCTGCTGGCGACCTACCAGGGGCGGGTACCCGACGGTCTGACCACGCCGGTCGAGCTCGACGAGGTCCACATCGCCTGGGCCGGCCCGCTCGAGCCGGGACAGCCGCACTACTACCGCCTGCAGGCCCCCCGGCTGCTGGCCGAGTGGGACAACACCGCCCGGGGGGCCAACCACGCGCACTCGGTCTGGCGGGACCCGGAGGCCGACTTCGGCGTCGACGTCCTGGCCGAGCACCGGCGCCACCACCACGGGGGCTGACCGGCTGCCATTGACCGGCAGGGGGCGGTGCACCTCTGCCCGGCGACGCCGACCCGTACGACGACCTGATCGCGAAGCTCGAACTGCCGGCAGCGTCCGGAGACGAAGGCGACGAAGGCCACCGGCACCACGGCGGCACCCAGGAGGACCTGCGTCGGCACGAAGAGGGGGTCGCCGGTGTCCTCCAGGGTCAGCCGGACCAGCTCGTACAGCACCGCCCCGACGAGGAGGACCGGCAGCCACGACCACCGCCGGAACAGGACCATCCACCTGGTGGTCGGGCGGGCGACGGTCGTCGTGTCGGCGTCGCTCCTCGCGCTCACCCCTGTCCCCGCGCGGGCCTCGCCACGGGCACGTCGTCGAGGGTGCCGCGCCCGGCCCTCGCGAACTCGAACGTGATCGGCACGACCGCCTGCGGGCTGAGCGCCCGGGTGAGGCCGGTGAGCCGGATGAGCACGGACCCGGTCGTCGCATCCGCCTGCCTGTCGGCGGGCACCTCGATGCCACCGGGGGCGACCGTGCCGCCGGGCGCGAGCAGCTCGACCGAGGTGGCGGCCGGCGTGGTGACGGCGACGAGCCGATCGGGCTGGAGGGACTGGTCGGTGAACGCGGCCCGCAGCGCCACCGAACCGCCGGCGGGCACCGTGCCGGCGGTCTCGAGGAAGACGTCGTCGAGGACCATCGAGCCGACGGCCCCGTCCACGCCCGGGGTGTCCGGAGTCTCGTGCAGGGTCTCCGCCTGCTGGCCGGCGTCGCAGCCGGCCAGGGTCCCGCAGAGCAGGCCGACGGCGAGGAGCACGAGGCAGGCCCGCCACCTGCCGTTGGCGGATGAGGACAGGCGTGCGGCGGCGCGCGCCACGGGCCGCTCGGATGTCGAGATGCTCATGTGAACCCCCTGTAGTCGGGTCCGGCTGATGCCGGTCCACGCTTCTGTGCATTCGTGCGAAGCCGGCGAGAAGTCGCGGCCCTCGTCGCTCGGTCACTCTCCGTGGGCCACCTGGGGCCGGTCGCCGGTTGCATCCGGGTGCAGGAGGAGAGGTCGTGGACCACCGGGCCGTGGACGGTCACCTCTCCTCGAGAGGCATCGAGAGGCATCGAGAGGCCGGTGGCGCCGGACAGTGCGAATCCGAGCAGGACCACGTTGCCGTCATGTTCGCCACGAAGACGTGCCCACGCCGAGGTGACTCGCGGCGTCGACCCCACCGGTGACGCCGGTCGACGCGATCAGGAGCGCCCGGGGGCCGGCTGGCGGAGAGCCGGCCTCCGGGCGGTCGTCGATGGCGGCCCGGGCAGCGGGGCCGCGGTCGTGCCGGGCACGAACTCAGACCTGTCCGGCGGCGTCAGCCGACGCCCTCGGGGAGTCCACCCCGACGTCGTGCACCACGCCCATGGCCGCTGCCCCGCCCACGCCCACGGCAGGGCCCCCGTGCGGCCGAGGGCGCTCCGGCCGCAGGGAGCGCACCTGGCCGCCAGGAGGAGCGCTGTCGCACCGACGATGACGAAGTCGGCAACGTTCCAGTAGGGCCGTCCCAGATGAATGAAGTCGACGGCTCCGCGGACGCTGCCCGGTGCGGTCGCGATGTGCAGTCCCAGGCGGTCGAGCAGATTGCTGCTCCAGCCGCCGATCATCAGGGCGCCCGCGATGAGGACGACACCCCGACGCCGGCGGCGCACCAGCAGATGTCCGGCGAGGCTCAGGAGCCCGACGTCCAGGAGATCGAGGATCGCGCCCGTCACCGGACCGGAGAACCACCCGCTCAAAGGCCGCCCGATGGGCCAGGTGCTGCCTGCGTTGATGATCGCCCGGGAGGCGTGCCGCCACGCCCACCACTTGGTCGTCTGGTCCAGCACGATGACGGCGGCCAGTAGTCCGATCGCGATCGCGCGTTGCCCAGATCCTGTCCAGGTGGCCGCGTCCCCGCCGGGGGCAAGGCGTACCCGCGTCTGGTCGATCATTCGTCCTCCTCGACCGGGCTGTCCCGCCATGGACCTGTGCCGCAGCGCGGGTCCCGGCCGCCTCCACCCGGGGTCCATGGCTCGACGAGCCCGGCGATCACGCGGTCGCAGGTCCTTGCGGCGGCCGGCCCTTCTACCGTGGACCGCCGGGATTGCCGCGACCGGGCGTGGGCAGCACAGTGAACGCCGGTCAGCGCCAGCGGCCGACCGCGTCCAGGTACATGTCCAGAACCGCGTCGATCCGGGCGCAGGCCTCGGCGACGACGGCGCGGTTGTCCGGCGTGTCCTTGCAGCTCTGCTGGAACCGGGCCTCGGCGAGTTCGCTGCAGGCCGTGGAGAAGTCCAGGCCCAGGGCGCTTTCCAGGTTGTCGACGGTGGTGATCATGATGGTCTCCAGGGTGAGGTCCCGCCCCGGTGGCGGGACAGGCTGTTGGAACGACAGTCGGTGAGGCCGCCCGGTCAGGCGGCCAGGCGCAGCACGGCCGGAGGTACCTCCGTCGTTCCCGGGCGGGAAGTGGGAAAAGCGGCCGGGCGCGCGGTGGTCCACACGGCCACGACCTCGTCGCGGCGGGCGAGAGCGGCCGTCAGGTACCAGGCGGTGCAGTCGGTGCAGCCGGCGATCCAGACCCCGCGAGGGTGCCGGTAACACGGCGTCGTGGCAGTCATGACGTTCCCTTCCTCCGCTGGGACTCGGTGTCCTCCGCGCCGATGCGCGCACCAGAACGATGGCCGAGGCATCGGGGCCTGGGCATCACGGCCAGCCGCACTTCAAGCACGGGGCTGACTGCACTCTCCGATCCCCGGCTGCTGGTTCCTGCTGGCTGCAACCGGGCGCCAGATCTGCCAGCAGATCTGGAGCCGCGAACACGTCGCCCGAAATGGCCATGGAGCCGCCGGCCAGCCTCACGCCGACCGACCTGCCAGCGGCCCGTGAGTCAGTGCTCGCCGCTTGCGGCCGCTGGACCCGACGCGGGCCGTCGTCCTCGGCCAATTCGAGGGCTACTGCGACCTGGAGGGCGTCGCCGACGACTCCCCCACCGACAGGTTCCTCGCCGGCGGCCTGGTGAACAGGGGCCGGTGGCAGGAAGCCCCGTTCCCGCTGCGTACCAGCAAGCGGAGGACGTGCAGCGTCCAGCGGGTGACCGTGCTGCGCGGGCCCGAGGGGCCGGTCGACACCGTGCCCGGTCACGGCAATGTCGCAGTCCCGGGCGCGCAGCGGTCGCTCGACACCGCCTGCGCACCGAGGAACCCGGGCCGGACCTCGCTCTGAGGACTGGCTGCTGGGGCAGACCACAACCGACGTGAGCTGATCAACCGCCCACGCACGCCGGTGGGCAGGGCCCCGTGCTCCAGTCGCCCGTCCAGCGGCGGCTGGTAGCTGGAACTCACGGGGGTGGCGTCGGCCGGCGGGCGTGCTCCGTGGCGCGGCGGAGGCTGACGGCGGTGCTGGCGGTGGCCGCGGCCGGGAGCAGCCACCAGACCGGGAGACCGGCCCGGGTCAGTCCCCAGGTCGCCAGGAGCGCCACCAGGACCGTAGCGGCGACGGTCCAGTCGTCGCCCACGACGAAGTCGATCCAGAAGCCGACGAAGGCCCGGATCCAGCGGATGACGATCATCGGACCTCCCCCAACATCGGCGGGGTACCGGTCGGCGCGGCGGGTATCTGCCAGCCGCGGACGAAGTGCAGCAGGACGACGCCGACGGCCGCATACAGGCCGACGAGCCACAGCAGCGCCGACTCGCCCCCGGGCCAGCTGACCCCGACGCCCTGCCCGGCCCAGAACGTGCCGAAGGAGGAGAGCAGGGCGCCGACGAAGAGCTGCAGCGCCCGGCGCGGGATGCGGGCGACGAGCCGGTACGTGGCCGCGCCGACGGCGGCCAGGACGACGACCGCGGCGGCGGCCCCGATGACCGCGGAGCCGAGGGCACCGGCAGCGCCTCCGACGGCGACCACGATGACGGCGATCTCGAGCCCTTCGAGGGACACGCCCTTGAACGACAGCACGAAGCCGGTCCAGTCGAAGCGACCCGGCGGGACGTCGCCGTCGTCGACGTGCTCCTCCCCCTGGCCGACCGCCCATCCCTGGCCGGCGATGCGCAGCACTCCTTTGCGCACCCACTGCAGCCCGAAGACGAGCAGCAACGCGCCGACGACCAGCCGGATCGGCTGCAGCGGGACGTCGCGCAGCGCCGTGCCCAGTGCGGTGATCAACACCATGAGCACGATCAGGCCGGCACCCGCACCGACGAGCGCCGCCCGCCAGGAGCGCGTCCCGCCGACCGCGACGACGATCGCCACCATCTCGATCACCTCGATGCCTGCGGCCAGGAAGGTGGTGACGCTGACGGTCACGTTCACTGCTGTCTCCTCGAACGTCTCCTTGGACCCGATCGCCGGGCCGCGCGGCTTCCGCGCTCCGAGCGGAGCTCGGGTTCAGGCCGCATCGGTACCGGTGACCCGGCCACCCCGCACGAAGGTGGCCGGGTCGCTGTCCTCGGCCGCCCCGGCGGCCAGCCAGCGCCCGAAGCCGGCCGGGTCACGGCGTTCCAACTCGTCGAGGACCTCCTCACGGCGGCGGACGACCGCCTGCCGCGCCGCGGGCTCCAGACGGGAGGCCAGCGCCGCCGTGGTCCGCGACCACTCGCCGCCGAGGCCGGAGATCGGCAGGAGCGAGACCGGCGCCGGCGGGCGGTCCAGCCAGCCGGCCAGGGGCGACGGTGCCGCCGAGGCCTCCCCGCCACCCGGGGCCCGGTCGCATCCGTCCCGGCCCGCGGGCCGTGCCCGACGGACCCGCCGGAGCCACACGGCTCCCCCGGCGGCCGCGGTCAACCCGCTGACCAGCGCGGCTGCGGGACCACCGGCGAGGACGACCAACCCCGCGACCAGCATGCTGATCGCCAACGTCCACGCGGCCGCTGTCCAGGCCGCTGCGCGGGCGGCGGCCCGGCTGCCGTCGCGGAAGCCGTAGACCACGCACGCCACGAGCCCGGCCGCTACTGCGACGGCCACCAGGCTGGCCCCGTGGAGCACAACGATGCTGGCGAGGGCCAGGATCAGGCCGCACAGCAGGCCCAACCCGAGCAGAATGCGTGCGACGGGGCCGTGGGTGGACACGAGAAGCCTCCAAGATGTTCCGACAGACGTGAACCCGGGCGCGGCGTGGGCGATGGGCGCGCCCGGGTCGGTGAGCACTACTGGTCACGGCCCCGCGGCCTGCCCCGGGTACCTGTCAGTTCGAGGATCGGCGATCCGGTCGCGGGCGTCGTCACGGGAAACGCCACTTCGGGGCTGCGGCCAGCCGGAGCACCCGCCTACCCGCTGACCGGAAGAAGCCGACCAGAATGCGAGAAGCGTCCCGCGCACCGGTCGAGGTGCCCCTGGACTGCGCTCCTCCGGTCTTGCCAACACTTCGGCACGCCGGTTGCCTGCGCACTGGAGCGTGACGACCTCGGTGCGAGGCGCGAACCGCTGCTGCAGCTCGGCCAGGGACAGCGCCAGCTCCCGATCCACCAGGCCGTCGATGCGCAGCCGCCAGCTCGCCGGGTCGAAATCCGGAGAGGGTCCGTGATCGAGGCTGTACGAAGCCTCGATCGGGGTCGCGGCCGACCCGCGAGCGCGGCCGGCGGCGGCTCGGCGTTGAACGGTTCCTCGTCGTGGACGATCATGTCGTCCGGCTGCCCCACATGCCCGCTCCCTTCGTCGCCGTGACTGACCCCGCCGACCCCCACACGGCGCCCGACCCCCCGGGGCGGAGTCGGGGGTGGGTGGACCGGCAGCCTCAGCGTGCGCGGTCGCGTGGTGGTCGGACCTCGTCGCCAGCCGCCATCCGCGGCTACCGCCAGGGCAGAGGTCCTGATTGCTGCTCCTGCAAGCGGTGTGACGGTTCGTGGCCCCGCTGACGGTGCCCGGACCGGAGGTCCCTGAGCCCGACCAGACCAGAGCCGCGGGTGACGTCCGCGCCGCCGCGCCCATCGTCGCGGACCCCGGACAGGCAGGATGCCCTCGCCGGCGTCCACCTCGACATCGACGACGGTGGCGTGCGCGTGCTTGGCCACGTTGGTCAGCGCCTCGGCGACCACGTAGCAGGCGGCGACCTCCGTCGATCCGGGAGATTGCCCCCCGACCCGCACGTCGAGGCGGACCGGAACGGCGGAGCGGCGGGCCAGCGTCTTCAGCGCCGGGCGCAGCCCGCCGTCGGCGAGGGCCGCGGGGCGGAGGCCACGGGCGATGTCACGCAGCTCGTCCAGTACGCCATCGATCTCCGCGGCGACGCCGTCCAGCTGCGCGGTCAGCTCGTCGGCCTCGGGTGGCACCGCTGCCCGCACCGCGCGCAGCTCCAGTGCGAGGGAGAACGCCGCTGCTGCGTCGGGCAGGTCCCGTTCGATACGGCGGTGGGTGGCGCCGGCGGCCGCCACGAGCCGCACCCGCGACGCGCTCAACGCAGCCTGGGCCTCGGCGTCGGCGAGGGCCGTGGCGAACAGCTCGGTGAAGCCGACCAGCCGCGCCTCGGCGTCCACAGGCAGCGGCGGATCTACCTCGGATGCCACGATCACGACGCCCCGCAGGCGGCCCCGACGCTGAGCGGCGCGGCGACCGACGACCGCACGCCCGCGGCCAGCACGGTCGCCGGCACCGCGCCGGCGGACACCTGCATGCCTTCCGGTCCGTACCGGCTCAGGATCGTGACGTCGACCTCCAGCAGCCGCCCGACCCCCGCGGTGACCGCGGCGAAGACCGCCTCCGACCGCGCCCCGGTCGCGACCAGCGTCGCCACGCGGCGCAGCGCAGTTTGCTCGTCGGTGATCCGGCTGCTCCCTCCGGTAGCCATCAGGGCCTCCGCCCCGGCGGCAGGCACGCCGCCGCCTCATCAGGTGCCCACCGGTGTCCCCGCGTGCTCGCGGCGCGGAGGCGGATCAAGGACCGTCCCGACGAGTCAGAGCCGGCCGCCCGGGGGCGGTCGGCTCTGCCTCCATCGTCGTCAGCGGTCGCGGGTCACGGCGGGCTGCCGGGAGCAACCACCGGGACCGGACACCGGGATCACCTGTCCGCGGGGTTCAGCGCACGGAAGACGAGTCCGGCCACGATGCCGCCGAGCAACTGGGCCACCAGGTAGACCCAGATCATCGACCAGGCGAACAGGCCCGCGGTCGCGGCCCCGAAGAAGACCGCGGGGTTGAAGACGCCGCCGGAGATGCCGCCGACGGCGGTGGCGCCCGCAAACACGGTGAAGCCGATCGCCAGACCGTAGAAGGAGTTGACCGGGTGGTCCTTGCTCGTGGCGACGTTGAGCACGACGTAGACCAGCGCGAAGGTGAACAGCAACTCGACCACGAAGGCCGCGCCCAACGAGTGACCGGACAGCGTCTTGGCCACGTCGTGCGTAGGAAAGATCACCCAGCGGACGAGCAGCCCGGCGAGGACGGCGCCCACCAGTTGCGCGACCCAGTACGCGACGGCGTCACCCGCACCGATCCGGCCGCGCACCAGCGCTCCCAGGGTCACTGCGGGGTTGTAGTGACCGCCGGAGATGTGCCCGCCGGCGTAGATCATGACCATGAGGGCCGCGCCGATCGCCAGGGGGGCCAACGTGCCGCTGAAGGATGCGGCGGTCGCCACCGTGAAGACGAACAGGAAGGTCCCGATCAGCTCGACGGCGTACTTCCGACCGGCGAGCGCCGCCGGAGTGGTAACCGCGCTTCGTACCCGGACAGAGGCGGCGTCCCTGCCCTGCGTGACTGTTGCTTGACTCATCGAGATCCCTTTCTCTCGATCAATGACGGAACCGGGAGTGATTCCGGACCCGCCGAGCGTCGCCGCCCACAGTCCGCGGTGGCATCACCGCCAGCGGCCGAGGTGCGCTGCTGCTGGCCGCAGTCCTCGAATTCCCGGTGCCGGGTAGGCGGAACGGCCGCTGACCGGGACGACGGCGCATCCATCGCAGCCGACCGTTGATGTCTCCCGCCCGCCCACTAGGAGGCAGACACATGACCAGTACCCACCCCAAGCCCACGACCACGGACGCCGGCATCCCGGTCGCCAGCGACGACCACTCGCTGACCGTCGGGCCCGACGGCCCCATCGTGCTCAACGACTTCTACCTGATCGAGCAGATGGCCAACTTCAACCGGGAGCGCACCCCGGAGCG
>JAOPWG010000400.1 GCA_025965775.1 Modestobacter sp.
CGGCCCGGCTCTCCGACGGGGACGTCCTGGAGGCCGACGTCGCGGTCGTGGCGCTGGGGGCGGTCCGCAATGTGGAGTGGCTGGCCGGCGCCGGACTGGCCGCCGATGCCCGCGGTGTCGTCTGCGATGCGGCCTGCCGGGTCTTCGACGCAGACGCGATCGTGCTCGACGACATCTTCGTCGCCGGGGACGTCGCGCGCTGGCCGCACCCGCTCTACGACGGCGAGCTGCTGGCGGTGGAGCACTGGGGCAACGCCGTCGACCAGGCCCGGACGGCAGCGCACAACATGGTCTGCCCGCCGGCCGACCGGCGGGCGCACCGGGCGCTGCCGGCGTTCTGGTCCAACCAGTTCGGCGACAACATCAAGTCCATCGGGGTGCCGCCCTTCGCCGACCAGATCGCGCTCGTCCAGGGCTCGGTCGAGGCCGGTCGGTTCGCCGCGGCCTACGGACGGCGTGGCCGGACGGTCGCCGCGGTGACGGTGAACATGCCGCGGGCGCTGGCGTTCTACGCCGGGCTGGTCGCCGCCGGTGCCCCGTTCCCGCCGGTGCTCCACCCGCCGGACGGGCCGGCCGAGCCGACGCCGATCGACGCCGGTTTCCCGCCGTCCGGCCAGGCCACCCACAGCTCGGGCGCCGTCCCGACCGGCCCGGGGCCGAGTGCGCCGCCGGAGGCCGCCCCGGGGCCGGCGGTCACCGTCCCCGACCCCCGGACCCCGCCGGGCGCAGCTCCGCTGAGCTGGGCGCCGGCCGACAGCGGTCGCTCGTCGGCCCGGCCGGGAGGCGCGCCGTGACGCAGACCGGCGCGGACGTCGCCCGGTTGTTCACCGAGCTGCTGGAGCCGACGAGCCGGTCCGACCCCTACCCCCTCTACGCGCGGATGCGCGAGACCCCGGTGGCCCCTCTGGCCGACGGGTTCTGGGCGGTCAGCACCCGCGCGGAGATCACTGCGCTGCTGCACCACCCGGGCGTCAGCAAGGAGCAGAGCCGCAGCACCGTGGGGGGACGGCCGCGCACCCCGGGGCCCACCCCCTTCCTCTTCCTCGACCCGCCCGAGCACGACCGGTTGCGGCGGCTGGTGATGCGCCGGTTCACCCCGGCCCGCGTCGCCGGCATGCACGTGCGCGTCGTCGCCCTGGTGAATGCCCTGCTGGACGCCCAGCAGCACCACGACCAGTTCGACGTCGTGGACGACTTCGCCTACCCGCTGCCGGTCACGGTGATCTGCGAGCTGCTCGGTGTGCCCCGCGAGGACGAGCAGCGCTTCCACGTCTGGGCCGATGTGCTGGCGCACAACCTGGACCCCGAGCCGGGCCAGGAGACGATCAGCGGGGTGGCGGCGGCCCAGCAGGAGCTGTCGGGCTACATCGGTGACCTGGTCGCCTCCCGCCGGGCGGACCCCACCGACGACCTGCTGTCCGAGCTCGCCGTCGGGGACGACCCGGCCGGCCGGCTGGCCGACCCGGACCTGATCGCGACGTTGGTGTTGCTGCTCATCGCCGGGCACGAGACCACCGTCAACCTGATCACCAACGGTGTCCTGACGCTGCTGCGCCACCCTGTCGAGCTGGACCGGCTGCGCCGGGACGCCGGTCGGGCGGTGCACGTGGTCGAGGAGCTGCTGCGCTACGAACCACCGGTGCAGTTCGCCGCCCGCTACGCGCTCACCGACCTGGACGTGGGCGGCGCGACCATCCCGCAGGGCGCCGGGATCCGGTTGATGCTGGCCGCCGGCAACCGCGATCCCCGCGCCGTCGTCGATCCCGACCGGTTCGACCCCGGGCGTGCCGAGCCGGGGCACCTGGGATTCGGCGGTGGGGTGCACTACTGCGTCGGCGCCCCGCTGGCGCGGCTGGAGGGGCAGGTGGCGCTGACCGAGGTGGCCCGGCGGCTGGTCGCCCCGCGACTGCTGGAGGACCCGCCGCCCTACCGGCCCAACGCCGTCCTGCGCGGGCCGGAGCACCTCCCGGTGGGGTTCGCCGAGATCGTGGCGTGAGCCGGATCGTCGAGCCGGCAGCGAGGTGCTCCGATGCCGGACGACCGCTTCTCTGGAGGAGACGATGGCAGGAATCGGTAGGCGGCTGGTGGCAGCGGCCGTCGTGGGCAGTGCGGTCGGCGCCGTGGGTGCGGACCTCAACCGCACGCACGTGTTCAACCCGCAGTGGATGCCGCACGCCCGGTTCCATTCCGTGGCGGGCCTGACCTCGGTGGTGGGCTGCTCGCTCACCGGGCTGTGGTTGCTGTGGCGGCCGGGGAGGCCGGCAGAACGGGCGCTCGGGCTGAAGATCGCGGCACTGACACCGGTCCTCAGCTACGCCCCCTTCTTCCTCGCGCTGGTCGTGCCGGGGGCCGCGGTCGAGGACCGGCCGGGAGCCGTCCCGCGCGTCGCCGGGGTCCCGGTGAACATCCTGGTGGCCGGGCTGCTGACGGCCCTGTCCGCGGCGGGCTACTCGGTGGCGCGCCGCGAGGCGGGCCAGCACGGGTGAGGCCGCTGGTGGCCCCGACCGCCGTCGTGCTGTCCGGCGAGGTGCCCGCGGGCGGGGCCCGACGCGCGGGCCCCGCCCGGATCAGCGCTGGGACAGGTAGGCCGCGCCGGTCTCGCGCAGTCGGGCGTGCACGCCGTCGAACGCCGCCGCGCCGGGCAGGAACCGCTTGGCCAGCTTGGCGACCATCGTGTAGTTCGTGTCCACCACGTTGCCCACCGGCGCCAGGCCGGCCTGGCTGACCAGCTGGTAGGCATCCAGGGTGTCCCAGCCGGTGAGCTCGGCGGTCCAGCCGACCAGGTCCCGCTGGCTGATCCGGTAGGCGTCCTCCAGCGGGCGGACCGAGCCGGTGGACATCAGGAACTCATCGCTCTCCAGCCGCGGCCAGGCCGGGCCGCCGCCCTTGATGACGTCGACCACGACGACGGTGCGCATCGCCGCCTCGACCGCCGTGCCGCAGACCTCGCCCTCGCCCTGCCGGCAGTGCCCGTCGCCGAGCGACAGCTGCGCCCCGGGCACGTTGACCCCGAGGTAGACCGTCGTGCCGGCGCGCAGCTCGGGGGTGTCCATGTTCCCGCCGTGCGCCGACGGGGTGATCGACATGACCACCTCGCCGGCGGCCGGCGCGACGCCGAGCGTGCCGTGCATCGGGTCCAGCGGCAGCTCGACCTCCGGCCCGCCGCGGCGCGGCCGGAACAGGCAGGTGCCGCGCGCGCGGTCGACCTCGTAGACCCAGACGACCTCCTCGAGCGGGTCGTGCAGCATCGCCGTCTCGTGGGTGGCCGTGAGCGCTCCGAAGTGCGGGAACGTCGTCGACACGGCCCAGTCGCGGGCCGGGGCGATGTCCACCACGTGCACCGCGAGGGTGTCGCCCGGCTCGGCGCCCTCGACGTGCACCGGCCCGGTCACCGGGTTGAGGTAGGGGAACTCGCACACCTGGCTGGGCAGGTCGTCGACGCTGCGCACCCGGCCACCGAAGCAGTCCTCGGTGGTCAGCTCGATGACGGTGCCCGGCTGCACCCGCAGCAGCGGCTCGCCGCCGCCGAAGGTGTAGCGCAGCTGCTCGGGGGTGGGCTGCAACGAGACCACCTCCAGGGTGCTGGTCACGCCGCCTCTTCCGCCAGCTCCGGCTTGCGTCCGGTGGCGACCAGGAACACGAGCAGCACGATGCCGATGCCGAGCCAGACGAAACCGAGCCGCTGGGCTGCGACCTGGGCGTTGACCACGACGTAGGCGAGGATCGCGAAGCCGATGACCGGCACGACCAGGTGCCGCCACCAGTCACGGCTCTTCTTCCGGACCACGTAGTGCACGACGACCGAGACGTGCAGCAGCAGGAAGGCGAACAGGGCCCCGAAGTTGACCAGCGTGGACAGCAGGCTGATGCCGTCCTCCCGGGTGCTCATGTAGATGCCCAGCGCCAGGCTCACCACGGCGACCAGCAGGGTGGCGTTGACCGGCACGCGGCGGACGGCGTCCACCTTGGCCAGGAACGCGGGGAGCTGGCGGTCGCGGGCCATGGCGAACAGCAGCCGCGAGGTGGCCGCCTGGGCGACCAGCGAGTTGGCGAACCCCCAGGCGATCGCGGTGGCCACCGCGGTGAGCACCGACAGCCAGTGCCCGCCGGCGTTCTCGGCAGCGTCGTAGAAGGCGGTGCCACCCGGGTCGCCGTTGGCGATCAGGCCCGAGGGGTCGGGCACGAGCAGCGCCGCGATCCAGGTCTGCACGATGAACAACGTGCCGGCCAGGATGAGCGCGGCGATCATCGACTTGCCGATGGACCGGGCCGAGTCACGGTTCTCCTCGGCCAGTGTGGAGATCCCGTCGAAGCCCAGGAAGCTCAGGACGGCGATGGAGACCGCGCCGAAGACCAGCCCGAAGGAGAAGGTGTCGCTGTTGTAGATCGGGTGCAGCGCGCTGTCGGTGCTCTTGCCGCTGGCCAGGGCGACGACGCCGATCACCAGGAAGATCGCCAGCACGACCAGCTCGGCGACCAGCATGATCTTGTTGATCCGCGCGGTGAACTCGATGCCGAGGTAGTTGACCACCGTGTTGAGGACGACGAAGGCCGCCACCCACAGCCACACCGGGATGCCGGTGACGATCGAGTTCATGGCCACGCCGGCGATCAGGTAGAGCAGGCCGGGCACCAGCACGTAGTCGAGCAGGATCATCCAGCCGGCGAGGAAGCCGACCGGCTGGGCGATGCCGCGTCCGGCGTAGGTGTAGACCGAGCCGGCCATCGGGAAGGCGCGCGACATCTGCGAGTACGACGCCGCCGTGAACGCCATGGCGAGCATGCCGATGGCGTAGGCGAGGGCGATCATGCCGCCGGAGCCGGAGAAGACGCTGCCGAAGATGCCGAACGGGGCGATCGGCACCATGAAGACCAGGCCGTAGACCAGCAGGTCGGAGAAGCTCAGCGAGCGCTTGAGCTCCTGCCGGTAGCCGAACGCCTCGACGCCGGGGGTGCCCTGACCGGCGGTGGCGGCGGGCGCGGCCGGGCTGCCGCCGGTCGCGGTGGTGCGGGGATCGCTCATGACGACGACTCCTCTGTCGAACCGGCACCGTGCCGGCCGGAGGAGAGTAGGCCCAACTGTTTCCAGATGAAAAGAAAACGCGGATCGTGGTCAGCCGGCCCGCAGCTCGGTGAAGGACAGACCGTCCGCGCGGGCCAGCCGCGGTGCCCCGGTCGGGACGGCGACCGGCCGCTCGCCGGGGGCGCCGAGCAGCGCGCAGGCCAGCCGTACCCCGTCGTAGAGCCCCCGGGCATAGGCGCACACGACCGGGGCATCGGTGCCCGAGCGGCTGGCGTGCCGTTCCTGCAGCTGCAGTTGCCGCTCGTCCGAGGAGCTGGCGGAGGCGGCGAAGGAGGGCATGGTCGCGTACAGCTCGCCGGTCGCGTCCCCGCCCAGGGCGTAGAGGCCGTTCTCCTCCAGCGCGCCGGACAGCCGGACCACCCGGCGGTCCAGGCCGGCGCGGGCGAACTCGCGGTGGAAGAGCGCCAGGTCCCGCCCGACCAGGCTGAGCAGGACGGCGTCGGCCCGGCTGCGCACCACCAGGTCCAGCAACGGCGCCGGGTCACCGGGACCGAAGGGGACCAACGCTTCACCGACGACGTGTGCGCCCAGGCCGGCGAGCACGCCCCGGGCTGCGCGGTGCACGGCGCGGGGCCAGACGTAGTCGGTGCCCAGCAGCACCCAGCGGGTGGCCCGGCGGTGGGTGACCAGCCAGCCGAGCGCGGCCGCGTGCTGGGCGCGCGGGCCGTGTCCGATCCGGCGGACGCCGCGCCCGCTGCGACCGCCCTCGTGCGGCGGGGTGAAGACGTAGGTCCCGTGCCCGACCCACGCGCGTTCCACCGCCCGGTGCACGTCGCTGGTGTGGAAGCCGACCAGCGTCTGGATCGCCCCGGCCTCGCGCAGGGCGACGGCCTCGGCGGCCACCACGTCCGGCACCCGCCCGGAGTCGATGGCCACCAGCTCCACCCGCCGGCCACCGACGCCACCGGAGTCGGTGCACTCCTCGGCGGCGAGCCCGGCGAGGTCCAGGGCGGAGGGGGCGGTCAGCGCCAGGGGACCGGAGAGCGGCACGGCCAGCCCGATCCGGACGGTGTCGGGCGCGGGCCCGGAGAGCAGGGCATCCCACGGGTCCAGCGGAGCCGGGCTGCGGGACACGGTGATGAGTATGGTCAGCCGCATGCCGCGGGGTGAGGTCGTCGTCCCCGACCGGCGCGCGAGCGGGATGCCGCCGTGCCCGCCGGCCCTGGTGGAGCTGCTCACCGCGACCTCCCGCCGGCTCTCCCGCACCGTCGCCGCCGCTCTTGCCGAGGACGGCGCGACGCTGGGCGGGTACCGGGTGCTGCGCACCCTGGTGGCCGCACCCGGGGTCACCATGGGCCAGCTGGGCGCGGGTCTGCACCTGCCGGGGCCGACCGCGACCCGGGTCGTCGACGGGCTGGTCGACGCCGCGCTGGTCTACCGGCTGCCCGACCCGGCCGACCGGCGGCGGGTGGTGGTGCACCCCTCCGCACTCGGCCGCATCCGGCTGGCCCGCTGGGAGGCGCTGGTGCAGGCCCGCGAGCAGTCGCTGGCCAGGTCGCTGGGCGAGCAGCGGACCGCCGAGCTGGCGGGGTCGCTGAGCCGCTTGCTCACCGAGCTCGCCGACGACGACAGCTGAGCCTGCGCCCGCGGGCAGTCCTGGGGGAGCAGCCGTGGGGTGAAGACCTCGCTGCTCCTGCGCACCTTCCCTGACGGTGGCTCCCCGAGGGATCAGGGTCCCTACGGTGGTGGGACAGTGTGTTCCGAGGCACAATCGAGCTGTGAGCAGCTACGCCGTCGGGTTCGCCCGACCGGACCGCAGATCGTGGCCACAGCCCGTCGACGAACGCGCCTCCTGGCACGCCGTGGAGGCACACCGGCCCACCGACGAGCTGGACGGCGAGGTGGAGCTCGCGGTCTGCGGGGCCATCGTCCAGGTGTGGGGCGGCCAGCGCTGGGATCGGCTGGGCGCCGGGGGCAGCGCCTGCGCGGAGTGCCGTCGGCTGACCGCACCCGCCCTCCGGCACG
>JAOPWG010000414.1 GCA_025965775.1 Modestobacter sp.
ACACCACGGCTGCGAGCACACCCCGCAGCAGGGCGGCGACCGGCGGCTGCCACCAGGAGCGCATGGCGAAACCGGACAGCCGGTCGTCGAGCAGGGGCAGGGCCAGGGGGGCCACAGCCCAGGTGAGCAGCAGCCGGGCGAGGGTGCGGCCGCTGCGCAGCACCCGGCCGGCGGAGACGGACTGGCTCATGGGTGGTCACACCGGGCGGCGGACGGGTCCGCTTCCGGTGCCGAGAGCGGGGAGGAGCGGTCGGTGGGCGTGCGGCGGCGGCGCGAGACCAGGTTGAGGACGACGCCGACCAGCAGCACCAGCAGCGTGGCGACCAGGGTGGCCACCAGCGGGGAGTCGAAGATGCCGCCGCTGACCACGCCGAGCAGCGCGTAGGCCACCGCCCAGGACAGCGCGCCGGCGCAGGAGGCGGGCAGCAGCCGGCGCCACGGGTAGGCCAGGGCCCCGGCGGCCACCAGCACCGGGATGCGGCCGGCCGGGAGCAGCCGCCCGGCGACGATCACCTGCCAGCCGTGCCGGCGGAACTGGTCGCGCATCTCCTCGATCCGGTCGGCGTGCTGCCCGCGGGCCACCCAGCGGACGGCGGCCGGACCACCGAAGCGGCAGATGCCGAAGGTGATGACGTCGCCGGCGAAGGCGCCCAGGGCGGCCAGCAGGACCACCGCCGGGAGCGACAGCTCGTCGGTGGTGACGGCGACGGCGGCGACCGCGGCGAGCAGCGGGCCGGTGGGCACCACCGGGACCACGGACCCGAGCAGCACCAGACCGGACAACGCCGGGTAGCCCACGGAGCCGGGGTCGTCCCAGGCGGCGGCCAGCACCACCGACCCGGTGGTCACGTCGGCCGCACCCGTCCGGTGGGCAGCTGCACCGGGGCTCCGGGCGCGGTCAGGGCCACGGTGGCGCCGGAGCCGCCGGCGGCGACCGCGGCGGCGAAGGTGCGTGGCGGCTCGGTGAGCAGGGCGCGCATCCGGGCCCGCCAGGGGGTGGGCAGCGTGGTCAGCCCGCCGACGGCCAGCGTCCCCCAGTGCACGGGGACGGCGACCCGCGGGCGCAGCAGCGCCACGGCCTCCGCGGCGCGGTGCGGGTCCAGGTGGCCCGGGCCCAGCGAGGGCCCCCAGCCCCAGACCGGCAGCGCGGCGACGTCGACGCCGTCCGCGCCGAGGTCGGCCATGCCGGGGAACAGGTCGGTGTCGCCGGCCAGGTACACCGAGGAGCCGTCCCCGGAGACCAGGTGCCCGACGGCGGGGGCGTGCGGGCCATGGGTGAACCGCGGTCCCCACCGGTGCGCGCCGTGGTCGGCCCCGGTGGCGGTGACGGTGAGCCGGCCGTGGGTCAGGCTGTCGCCGGGGGCGAGCTCCTCGACGGCGCTGAACCCCTTTCCGCGCAGCCACCGGCCGGCGCCGCGGGGGACGACGACGGGCGTGCTGCGGCCCAGCCGGCGCAGCGAGGGCAGGTGCAGGTGGTCGCTGTGCAGGTGGGAGATCAGCACCAGGTCGACCCCGGCCCAGGTGGCCGGGGCGAGCGGGGCGACGACCCGGCGCAGCGGCCCGATGCCGGCGGTGAGCAGCGGGTCGGACAGCACCGTCGTGCCGGCCAGCTCGACGCGGACGGTCGAGTGGCCGAGGAAGTGCAGGGCACACCTCCGGTGGGGAACCTGACCACCTCCGGTGGGTTCCTCCGACGGGCCGGTCACCCACCCAGTATCCGTGCGATCAGCGCCCTGGTCGCCCAGCCGCCGGGAGCGTCAGCCCACGGGGACGGCGGCCGCGGGGGTACGGCTGACCGTCTCGGCGACCTGTCTGGCGGTCAGGTCGCCGGGGAGCACCGGGCCGCGCACCGCGACGACCCCCTCGGCGTGGATGGCGGCGAACATCTGCGGGCTGGCGACCGCGGTGGCCACGGTGCGGACGTCGCAGGTGCCGGCGCTGTGGTGGATGGCGTTCAGCAGGCGCAGCGCCCGTTCGTCGTCCCCGGGCTGGGCCAGGTCGCGGACGTCGACCATGACGACGTCCAGCGGCACCCGGGCCAGCTGGGACCACAGGCTGGAGCCCATCCCGTAGTCGCTGAGGGCGAGCTGGACCCCGGCCTCGTGCACCGCGTGCAGCGCGGGGATCAGTGCCGCCGACGAGGTCTGCAGCACCTCCTCGCTGAAGGTCAGGGTGAGCCGGGCGGGGGCGAGGCCGGCCCCGGCGAGGGCGGCGGCGACCTCGCCGGCCAGCCCGTCGGCGTGCACCCCGGTGGGCAGGTCCACACACAGCCGCAGGCGGTCGCTGACCGCCGCGATCTCCGCGCAGGCCTGACGCAGCAGCCACTGCTGCAGCAGGCCGGTGTATCCCTGTCGCTCGGCGGCGGCCCACAGGTCGGCGGCCGGCAGCATGCCCAGCTCGTCGTGCTGCCAGACCGGTGCGGCGCACGCGGCCTCGTAGCGGCCGGTGTGGCCGGCGACGATGAGGTCGTAGCGCAGCTCGACGTCACCGTCGGCCAGGGCCACCGCGACGTCGCTGGTGCCCGCGGCCAGGTCGAGGCGGTCCCCCGTGTGCACCCGCCAGCAGCCCTTGCCGGCCTGCTTGGCCGAGCGCAGGGCGACGTCGGCCTCGCGGAAGGCGAGCTGCCCGCCGCCGGGCCGTACCCGGGTCAGGCCGACGCTGGCGCCCACGGAGAAGGTCCACCCGCCGACCCGGTAGGGCTGGGCGAGCAGGTCGACCACGCGCTGGGCGGCCTCGACGGCGGCCTCCTGCGGCCCGGCCACCAGGACGGCGAACTCGTCCCCGCCGAGCCGGGCGACCAGGTCGTCGACGCGGAGCAGGCTCTGCAGCCGGCGGGCGACCTCGACCAGCAGCAGGTCGCCGGCCTCGTGCCCGACCGAGTCGTTGACCGCCTTGAAGCCGTCGAGGTCCAGCACCAGCAGGCAGCGCTCGCCGGTGGTCGGGGACAGCGCGGCCATCTCCTGGAACAGCATGGCCCGGTTGGGCAGCCGGGTGAGGTGGTCGGTGAAGGCCATCCGCTCCAGCTCGCGCTCGCGGCGCCG
>JAOPWG010000418.1 GCA_025965775.1 Modestobacter sp.
GGGCGAAGCTGGGCCTGCCCGACGGGCTGGTCGACGGGGTGGCCGCGCCGCTGGTCGACGAGGTGCTCGCCCTGCTCCGGCGGGACCACGTCGACCACACGTCGTTCTTCCGCGCCCTCAGCGGCGCTGCGCGGGGCGACGCGGAGCCCGCGCGCACCCTGTTCCTCGACCTCGCGGGGTTCGACGGCTGGCTGGAGCGCTGGCGTGCCTTGGGTCCGGACGCCGACGTGATGGACCGGGTCAACCCCGCCTACATCCCCCGCAACCACCTGGTCGAGGAGGCCCTCGCCGCCGCGACCGAGGGCGACCTGGATCCGCTCGAACGGCTCCTGGAGGTCGTGGCCACCCCCTACGACGAGCGCCCCGGCCTCGAGCGCTACGCCGCCGCCGCCCCGGAGGAGTTCGGCCCCTACCGGACCTTCTGCGGGACCTGAGGGTTCGCCCCGCTACAGCGGCGGACACCGCGGTGCTCCGCCGCCGCTGCCGCGGTGGTCCGCTCGAACAGGACCGCCGACACCGCCCCGGCCGTCACTGCGGTCGTCCTGCGCTGAGACAGCCTCGTCGGACGACGATCCGGCGCGAGGAACGTGCCCACCGCGTCGGGCGCCGCGACACGAGGCAGCGCTGCGCCTGACAGGTTCGCGTGTCATCGGCAGGGCCGTGGCCCAGGGCCATCGCGTGCCGGAATGACAGCAACAGCTGTGTGCTCGGCTGACCAGGCCCCACGTCGCCTGCGACCCCTGCCGCTGGACGCCCGCGGCCGGCTGACGGTGACCGTCGGCGTGCGGCGGGAGGCCGGCATCCCCGACGGCGCCGATGCCCTCGCCTACCTCGACCCGGCGCGGCGAACGGACGGTCTCGTCGCCCCCACGCACGCGAGAGCCTGGCGGCGGCGGCCGCGCGAGCCCACCGGCCCCGAATCGCCCCGTGCACACCCCGGTTCATCCCCGTCATCGCCCGGGCCGACACCGACCGCGGCGTGAGCGGATGGCCGCCAGCCGTGTCGAGCCGCACCTCGACGAGTTGCTCGACGCCCACCGGCGCGACGCCGATCAGGGCGTGGGAGCCGAGACCTGGCCCGGTGCCGCGCTCGTGCCGGTCGAGCGGGTCGGTGCGGCGGAGGACCGCGGAGCGCTCGAGGAGGGCGCCGACCCGGACGAGGAGGACGCCGACCCGGACGACGAGGTCGTCGTCGACGGGGCGTGGGACGCCGAGTCCTTGGAACCCGTCGCCGTCGGCGTGGACGGCGAGCTCTCGCTACTGGTGGTCGCGGGGGCGGTCGTCGTGCGGGAGGAAGGGGTCGACGGCGTCGTGTCCCGGTGCGAAGACACGTTGGTCAGCTCACCGAGGGTCGTCGTCCCCGAGGAGTGCGAGTTGCCCACCAGTGCCGACACCGGCTTCTGCCCGATGAGCTCGATCCCGGTCACGACGACCATGGCGACGGCGAAGACCGCGACGGCGTAGACGACGACCCGCGACCAGCGCGGCCCGCGACGATTCGCCGGCGCCCGCCGCGGGTCCAGGTGGGCCGGCAGGGCGGGGTTCGCGGCCGGCTCCCTCGCCGACGACGGCGGAGCCGTCCGGCGGCTGACGAGCACCCGCTTGAGGCCCTCGTTCGTCTTGCGCAGCGACTCGCTGTACAGCGCCGTGCTCACGGTCGCGATCACGCTCGCCAGCGCGGCGCCGATCAAGGTGCCGGCCAGCCCGAAGAACGACGCCGCCACGGCGGAGGACACCGCGGCGAGGGCGCTGGCGGCCACCTGCGCCGCGCTGAGCTGTGTACGCATCGGCTGTTCGGCCGAGTTGTCGGGTGGAACGGTCGTCTCGGTACGCGGAGTGGACATGAGCTCCGTAGGCCGTGCACGTAGGCGGGCAACAGAGGATCAGCGCCGACCCTGGATTTCCAGGCTACGGGCGCCCGCCAACCCCACCGGTGCCGATCAGGCTCGGTAGCCCCCTGACCTGCGGAGAGCCGTCGATGTGATCTCCCTCACCCGAGGCGGAGGAGCCGCGGCTACTCCGCCTCGATCGCGGCGTTCCACTGCCGCCTCCCCGACCCGGCGGCGGTCCTCGGCGTCGAAGGGCGTCCGGGCCCACGGCCGCCCGCTGCAGACCAGTGCCGGACCCACGATCGCCCGCATGCACAGCCGCGAGGCCGCCAAGGAATCGGCCAGGACTATGGCGCCTGATTCGGCCGGTAGAAGGTGACCGGGGCGTCCAGGAGATCCCTGTTCCAGGACCAGTTCGATAGCCCGGCGATGCTCGAGCTCGGACAGGTAGCGCTGTGTCATCGACCGACGTGACGAGCGGCAGGATCGGCGTGAGCAGCTGTTCGTCAGGGCGTGCGATGCGGGTTGCGGTAGGAGGGGCACAACAGCAGCACCCCGCGCTCGGTCCGCCACTGGTCCCGGCCGGGCCGCGACCAGGGAGGTGGGCATGGGCGGACTTGCGGAAGGCCGCCACCAGGCGGCTGCGGTCGCCGGCGCGCGTCGCCAGCACGACGTGGCTCGGCTCGACGCCCTCCGAGGGGACCGTGGTGAGGTCGGGGCGGAAGCGGTCGGCGCGGAGGTCGGCCGAGACGATGGCCACGGCCTGCCCGCCGGCGATGAGTTCGAGCTTGTCCTCGACGGCCTCCACGAGGGGACCGTCGGGTGCCCGGCTTCCGTCGGGTCGGGGGTCGATGCGCCAAAAGTGTTCCAGTCCGGGTCGGGCAGCCGGGGTAGGGGCCCAGAACCCGAACCGCCCCGACACGCCGGACTGGGCTGTGTCAAGGATCTTGGACAGGTCCTCGGGTCGATCACGCTGCGGTCGCCGCGGCTCGGTAGTCGGTGAGCGCTTCGAACGGGGTTCGGTAGCCGAGGGTCGAGTGCAGCCGCCGGCGGTTGTAGAAGACCTCGATGTGTTCGGCGACGGCGAATCGTGCCGCGCCCCGGCGGTGAAGGCCTGCCGGTGGTACATCTCGTTCTTCAGGGTCGTGAAGAATGACTCGGCGGCGGCGTTGTCCCAGCACACCCCGGTCCGCCCCCGACTTCTACGGATGCCGTGCCGCGTGGTGAATGCGACGACCGTCGAGTCCGCCGCGGCTCTTTTTAGGAATTCGTTTTCCATCCGCAATCGGTGGATTTCGACTTCCATTTCCTTCACGCGGGCGCGCTCTACTGGGTTCTAGTCCGGAACGGGCTCCGGGTTATCGCGTCGCCAGAGGTTGACCCAGTTGCCAAACGTTCCCTCGTTGATCCCAGGTCTCGGGCGACCTCGGCGATGGGCTTGGCGGTCTCGAGCACCATCTGCACGGCTTCGGCCTTGAACTGCGGGCTGAACCTTCGCCGCTGCTCTGGCATGGACAGATTCTCTCAGCAGCGAGTCACTGTCCAAGATCGTTGGTAACCCATAGGAATCACTCTCGCAGAGGTGGCGCCAACAGTCCATGTTGTCCCGCGCCACAAGGTGCCCCATGTGCCGCCCTATGTCCAGGAAGGCGCTGCTCCTACAACAAGCGTTCGACCAGCTGCTCCACGACGCGACCGTCAGGATCAAGCACTCGGCGCCGTCACCCCGGTGGCAGGGGTCAGGAAGAAGCGGAACCTGGGCTCTCCCGGTGCGAGCTGGCCAGGAAGACAACGCTGCTGAGAACCAGAACCCAGACGGGGAAGATGAGTTCGGACCAATCGACGCTGACAAACAGCAGTACCAACGCGACGAGATAGCCGAGCCAGACGAGCCACCGGGGGAAAATGCCCCGGCCGTGGCCGATGGTCGTGGTCGCCATGGTGAACACCGCGGCCATCCGTGTGCAGTAGCTG
>JAOPWG010000445.1 GCA_025965775.1 Modestobacter sp.
TCGAGGAAGACGACGCCACCGTGGTCGCGCCGACGGGCGACCCAGCCGGCGAGGGTGACCGTGGTTCCGGCGTCGGTCGCGCGGAGCGTGCCGGCGTCGTGGGTGCGGAGCAAGGGAGTGCCTTTCAGAGAGGGGAGGTCACCAGCGGTCGTGCACGTGCGCGCGGATGCGCTCGTCGTACACGCGCTCGAGATCGGCGAGCTGGGCGTCGGTCAGGGGGGCCAGCGAGGCGGCGGAAACGTTGCCGAGCACCTGGTCGACGTTGCGGGCGCCGGGGATGACGGTGGTCACCCCGGGCTGGTCGATCACCCAGCGCAGCGCGAACGCGGCGGTGGAGACGTCCGGCCCGGCGATCGCGGCGACCTCGCGGGCCGCGGCCACACCGATGTCGAAGGGCACCCCGGCGAAGGTCTCGCCCACGTCGAAGGACTCGCCGTTGCGGTTGAAGTTCCGGTGGTCGTCGGCGGCGAAGGTGGTGTCGGTGGAGTACTTCCCCGACAGCAGCCCGCTGGCCAGCGGCACGCGGGCCAGGATGCCCACCTGGGCGCGCTGCGCGGCCGGCAGCAGCTCCTCCAGCGGCTTGCGGCGGAAGACGTTGAGGATCACCTGGATCGACTGCACGCCGGGGTGCTGCAGCGCGGTCAGCCCCTCGGCGACGGTCTCCACCGAGACGCCGTAGCCGGCGATCGCCTGCTCCTCCACGAGCGCGTCGAGGGTCTCGTACACCCGCTGGTCGGAGTAGACCGCCGGCGGCGGGCAGTGCAGCTGCACCAGGTCCAGGGTGTCCACGCCCAGGTTGCGCCGGGAGCGGTCGACCCAGGCGCGCAGGTTCTGCGGGGTGTACTGCTCAGCGGTGAACGGGTCGGCGCGGCGGCCGGCCTTGGTGGCCACGAACGGCCGGTCCGAGCGGGGGGCCAGCGCCTTGCGGATCCGCTCCTCGGAGCGGCCGTCGCCGTAGACGTCGGCGGTGTCCAGCAGGGTCACCCCGGCGTCCAGGGCGGCCTCGAGGACGGCGGCGGCGTCGTCCTCGGTGACGTCGCCCCAGTCACCACCCAGCTGCCAGGTGCCCAGACCGACGACCGAGACGTCGGCCCCGGTGCGGCCGAGGGGGCGCTGTTCCATGGAAGTCACCGGGTCACCGTTGCACGCACGGTCTCGAACAGCTCGCCCAGGGGGACGGCCCGCTGTTCACCGGTGCGCAGGTCCTTGAGCTGCGCGACGCCCCCGGCCAGGTCGCGGTCGCCGACCACCACCGCGTGCGAGGCGCCGGACCGGTCAGCGGCCTTCATCGCGCCCTTGAGCCCGCGGTCGCCGTAGACGGTGTCGCTGGAGATCCCGGCCTGGCGCAACTGTCCGACCAGCCGGACGGCGAAGCGCTTGGCGTCGGCCCCCAACGGGACGACGAAGGCCTGGACGCCGGCGGAGGCGGCGATGTCCAGCCCCTCGGCCTGGACGGCCAGCAGCGTCCGGTCCACACCGACCGCGTACCCGATGCCGGAGACGTCCGGGCCGCCGAGGGCCGCCGACAGCCCGTCGTAGCGGCCGCCGCCACCGATCGCGGACTGCGCGCCCAGGCCGGAGTGGACGAACTCGAAGGTCGTCTTCGTGTAGTAGTCCAGACCGCGCACGAGCTTGGGTGCCTCGGTCCACGTCACGCCCAGGTCGGTCAGGTGCTCCCGGACGGCGTCGTAGTGCGCCCTGGTGGAGTCCGACAGGTGGTCGACCATCAGCGGGGCGTCGTCCAGCTGTGCCTGCACCTCGGGGCGCTTGTCGTCCAGCACCCGCAGCGGGTTGATCTCGGCCCGGCGGCGGGTGTCCTCGTCGAGGTCGAGCTTCGCCAGGAAGTCCACCAGCAGCTCCCGGTAGGCCGGCCGGCAGGTGTGGTCACCCAACGAGGTCAGCAGCAGCTCGAAGTCGGTCAGGCCCAGGTCCCGGAACCCCTGCACGCCCAGCGCGATCACCTCGGCGTCCAGCGCGGGGTCGTCGACCCCGAGCGCTTCCATGTCGACCTGCGTGAAGTGCCGGTAGCGACCGGCCTGCGGGCGCTCGTAACGGAAGGCCGAGCCGACCGTCCAGAGCTTCACCGGCAGCGCGCCGGTGTGCAGCCGGTGCTCGATGAAGGCCCGCATCAACCCGGCGGTGAGCTCCGGGCGCAGCGTCAGCGACCGGCCGCCGCGGTCGGTGAACGTGTACATCTCCTTGGAGACGACGTCGGTGGACTCCCCCACCCCGCGGGCGAAGACGGCGGTGTCCTCGAACACCGGCGTCTCGACGTAGCCGTAGCCGGCCCGGCGCAGCGGCGCGGTGAGGGTGTCGCGGACGGCGAGGAACCGCGCCGACGCCGGGGGCAGCGTGTCGAAGGTCCCCTTCGGCGCGGCCAGGTCGCTCACAGCGTCACCGCTCGCTTCGCTCGCACGTTCGTCCCGCTCCTCGCTCGCCGGCGCTCGCTGCGATGCTCGCTCACAGCCCCCGGCCCTTCGGCACCTCGCCGGCACCGGCGGCCGCCTCGGCCAGGTACGGGTTGGTCGCCCGCTCACGACCGATCGTGGTCGCCGGGCCGTGACCGGGCAGCACCACCGTCGCGTCGTCCATGGGCAGGACGACATCGCGCAGCGAGGCGAGCATGTCCGCCCAGGACCCGCCGGGGAGGTCGACCCGGCCCACCGAACCGGCGAACAGCACGTCGCCGGCCAGCACCGCCGGGGAGTCCCCGGCGTCGAAGGAGAAGACCACCGAGCCCTGGGTGTGCCCCGGCGCGTGCCGGACGGTGAGGTCGACGCCGGCCAGCGACAGGGTCAGCCCGTCGTCCAGCGGGAGCACGTCGGCCGGGTCGGGCAGCGTCACCTGGCCCACCAGTGGCGCCAGCGCCGGACCGTGCCAGCGCACCGGGTCCGAGAGCATCCCGTTGTCGGCGGGGTGCAGGTAGGCGGGGATGTCATAGCCGTCGCAGACCGGCAGCACCGAGAAGGTGTGGTCCAGGTGCCCGTGGGTGAGGACGACGGCCACGGGGACCAGGCCGTTGTCGGCCAGCATCTGCCGCAGCGGCTCGACGGCCTCCATGCCGGGGTCGACCACGACGCACTCCTGGCGCCGGCCGATGGAGCCCGCGGCCGGGGCGACGGCATAGCAGTTGGTGCCGAACGCGCCGGCGGGGAACGAGCGGATGAGCACCCATGCAGGTTACGCGGGCACGATCACGCGCAGGCGGCGCTGCCAGGGAGCCGACAGGCGTCCCACCTAGACTGAGCACTCGACACACGGGGTGTGTGGCCCAGGCCGCCCCCGGATGAGCGCAGAGCCCTGAGGAGCCCGAGAAGAGTGCCGACCAACAAGCAGCGCCGTGAGGCCGCCCAGCGACGTCTGCAGCGCCAGCTCGAACGGCGCGGGGAGCTGGCCCGCAAGCGCCGGCGCAACCTGCTGGTCACCGTCGCCGTCATCGCGGTGCTGGTCGTGGTCGGTGCCGCCGTCCTGATCACCGGGGCGCTGAGCAGCAAGGACTCGACCACCGCGGCGGCGGGTAGCTCGGGGTCGGCCGCCGCCAGCAGCAGCGCGGCGGCCGCGACCACGAACGCCGACGGCACCGTGGCCTGCGACTACCAGCCGGACACCTCGGGGAACACCAACCTCAAGGACGTCGGCACCCCGCCCACCCCGGAGGCGACGCCCACCCAGGGCACCGACACGCTGCGGATGAGCACCGGCCAGGGCGACCTCACGCTGACCCTGGACCGGGCCAGTGCCCCGTGCGCCGCGGCGAGCTTCACCTACCTGGCACAGCAGAAGTTCTTCGACAACAGCCCGTGCCACCGTGAGGTCAACCAGGCAGCCTTCGGCGTGCTGCAGTGCGGTGACCCGACGGGCACCGGCCAGGGCGGTCCCACGTACAAGTTCGCCCAGGAGGTCAGCTCCTCGACCACCTACCCGCGCGGCACGATCGCGATGGCGAACTCGGGGTCGCCGAACTCGACCGGCAGCCAGTTCTTCCTCTGCTTCACCGACACCCAGCTGTCCCCCGACTACACCGCGGTGGGCACCGTCGACCAGGCCGGACTCGCCGTGCTGGACCAGATCGCCGCCGCGGGCAACAACGGCTCCTTCGAGCCCAGCCCCGGTGGCGGCGCGCCGAAGGTCCCGGTGACGATCACCTCGATGACCGTCGTCCAGTGACCTCCCGCGCGGGGCGGCGGGCGCTCCCCGCCGCCCTGGCGCTGGCCGGTGCGCTCGCCGTGCCCGGTTGCGCGGGGTCGGTCGTCGGCCGGGCCTCCCCCGCTCCGGTGACGCTGGCGGGTACCCAGGTCGCGAGCTACCCGGCGGGGCAGGCGCACACCGCCGGCGCCGTCGACTATCCCGAGAGCCCACCGGTGGGCGGGCAGCACGACCCGGTGTGGGCCGACTGCACCGGCTCGGTCTACGACGCACCGCTCCGACCGGAGAACGCCGTGCATTCCCTGGAGCACGGCGCCGTCTGGGTCACCTATGACCCGGCGGTGGCCACCGCGGCCGACGTCGGCACCCTCACCGAGCTGGTCTCGGGCCGGCCCGGTCTGATGCTGTCCCCCTACCCGGACCTGGGGGTGGCCGTCTCGCTGCAGGCCTGGGACCACCAGCTGCAGGTGCGCAGCGCCGCCGACCCGCGGGTGGCCGAGTTCGCGGACCTGCTGGTGTTCAACCCCGATGCCACGCCGGAGCCGGGGGCCACCTGCGAGAACCCGGCGTTCGTGGCCGGCCTCCGGCCGGCCTGACCGCCGCCCGAGACCCCGGACCCCCCGTCAGGCGGTGCCCGCCGGCCTGACTCCGCGCCGCGGTCCGCTCCCCGACCGCAGCACCGGTCGCCTCTGCGGTCGCTCCGCTCCTCGCTCGCCGGCGCTCGCTGCGATGCTCACTCCCTGTCGGCTCCGGGCGCTCGCTGCGATGCTCCCCCGGCTGTCGTCAGGCGGTGACGCGCTCCACGTCGAACACCCCGTCGACGTTGCGCACCGTCTGCAGGACCGCCCCCAGGTGCGCCGGGTCGGCCAGCTCGAAGGTGAACCGGCTGATCGCGACCCGGTCGCGGCTGGTCTGCACCGACGCGGACAGGATGTTGACCCGTTCGTCGGCCAGTGCCCGGGTGACGTCGGACAGCAGCCGGTGCCGGTCCAGTGCCTCCACCTGGATGGCGACGAGGAAGACCGCCCCGGGCTGCGATGCCCACTCCACCTCGACCAGGCGCTCGGGCTTGCTCTGCAGATCCGCGGCGTTGGTGCAGTCGGTGCGGTGCACGCTGACGCCGCCGCCGCGGGTGACGAACCCCAGGATGTCGTCGCCGGGCACCGGCGTGCAGCACTTGGCCAGCTTGGCCCAGACATCGGTCATGCCGCGGACCAGCACACCGGGATCACCGCTCGCGCTACGGGCGATCGTGCGCTTGGTCGGGATTGCCGTCTCGGCGATGTCCTCGGCGGCGCCCTCGGCCCCGCCCAGGGCAGTGAGCAGCTTCTCCACCAGGGAGGCGGCCGAGACCTGGTGCTCTCCCACCGCGGCGTACAGGGCGCTGACGTCGGGATAGTGCAGCTCGGCGGCCAGGGTGGCCAGGGACTCACCGCCGAGCAGCCGCTGCAGCGGCAGGCCCGCCTTGCGCATCGCCTTGGTCAGCGCGTCCTTGCCGTCCTCGACCGCGTCCTCGCGGCGCTCCTTGGTGAACCACTGCCGGATCTTGGTGCGCGCGCGGGAGGAGCCGACGAAGCTCAGCCAGTCCTTGGAGGGCCCGGCGGTCTGCGACCGGGAGGTGAAGACCTCGACCACGTCGCCGTTGGACAGCTTGCTGTCCAACGAGACCAGGTTGCCGTTGACCCGGGCGCCGATGCAGCGGTGCCCGACCTCGGTGTGCACCGCGTAGGCGAAGTCGACCGGCGTGGACTCGCCGGGCAGGCTGATCACATCGCCCTTGGGTGTGAAGACGAAGACCTCCTGGGGACCGAGGTCGTAACGCAGCGTCTCCAGGAACTCGCCGGGCTCCTGGGCCTCCCGCTGCCAGTCCAGCAGCTGGCGCAGCCACAGCATGTCGTCGCCGGCCGGCGACGGGGTGGCCGGGGCGCCGGCCGCCCGTGCCTTCTCCTTGTACTTCCAGTGCGCCGCGATGCCGTACTCGGCGGTGCGGTGCATCTCATGGGTGCGGATCTGCAGCTCCACCGGCTTGCCCTGCGGGCCGATCACCGTGGTGTGCAGCGACTGGTACATGTTGAACTTCGGCATCGCCACGAAGTCCTTGAAGCGGCCGGGCACCGGCTGCCAGTGAGCGTGCATGATGCCCAGCGCCGCGTAGACGTCCCGCACCGAGTCCACCAGCACCCGGATGCCGACCAGGTCCCAGATGTCGGTGAAGTCCCGGCCGCGGACGATCATCTTCTGGTAGATCGAGTAGT
>JAOPWG010000461.1 GCA_025965775.1 Modestobacter sp.
ACTCGGCGATGCGCCGGACCGCGCGGGCGATGCCGCAGCTGTTGCCGGGCACCGACTTCGTCTGCTCCGGCTACTCGTCGGTCCCGAATGCGGACAACATGTTCGCCGGGTCGAACTTCGACACCGACGACTTCGACGACTGGAACACCATCCAGCGGGACTTCCAGGTCGACGGCGGGCTGCGGCACGTCCGCGAGGACGAGATCCTGCAGGCCCGCAACAAGGCAGCTCGTGCCCTCCAGGCGGTCTTCGCCCACCTGGACCTGCCGGCGATCACCGACGACGAGGTGGAGGCGGCCACCTACGCCAACTCCTCGAACGACTACCCGTTCCGGGACGTGCTCTCCGACCTGAAGGGGGCGCAGGCGGTGATGGACCGCCGGATCACCGGGCTGGACCTGGTCAAGGGCCTCGAGTCCTCCGGATTCCACGACGTCGCCGAGAACCTGCTGACCGTGCTGCGCCAGCGGGTGTCGGGGGACCTGCTGCAGACCTCCGCCGTCCTCACCGCCGACTTCACCCCGCTGTCGGCGATCAACGACCCGAACGACTACGCCGGTCCGGGCACCGGGTACCGGCTCGAGGGGGAGCGCTGGGAGCAGCTCAAGAGGCTGCGCCACGTCACGTCCTCGACGAACCCCGAGACCGAGGTGGGCTGAGCCATGGCGACTCCGACGGCGACATCCGCGCAGCGCGAACGCACGGTCAGCCTCCGCGAGGTCGGGCCGGCCCGGCGCGGCACCCGCGAGGACGAGGTCGTCGTGGCCGTGTCGCCCGCGTTCGCCGGGCACTTCAGCAGGACCATCGTGGACGTCCCGCACGCCGAGGTGCTGCGTCAGTTGCTGGCCGGCATCGAGGAGCAGGGGGTCACGGCCCGGGTGATCCGCGTCCGGGACACCGCCGACCTGGCGGCGCTCGCCCACCTCGGTGCGAAGCTGTCCGGGTCCGGGATCTGTGTGGGCGTCCTGTCCCGCGGGACGACGATCATCCACCAGAAGGACCTCCCGCGGCTGAGCAACCTCGAGCTGTTCCCCCAGTCGCCGCTGCTGGACGCGGCCGTGTTCCGCATGATCGGCTCGAACGCCGCGCAGTACGCCAAGGGCGAGTCGCCCCAGCCGGTGCCGACGCGCAACGACCAGATGGCACGCCCGCGCTGGCAGGCCAAGGCGGCGCTGCTGCACCTGAAGGAGTTCGAGTGCATCGAGGCCGGCCAGGGGCCGGTCGAGGTCGAGCCGGTGTTCGAGTCGGGCAACGCGGGCTGAGGTGGGCGGTCCTGGCCCCGCCGGGCCGCCGGGCCGGCTCGTCGTCGGCGTCGACATCGGCAACTCGACCACCGAGGCGTGCCTGGCCTCGATCGGTCCGGACGGGTCGGTGTCCTACCTGGGCACCGACCTGACCCGGACCACCGGCGTCAAGGGCACCCCGGACAACACCGCGGGAGCGCTCACCGCGATCCGCGGCACCCTCGCCCGGTCCGGCCGCCGCGCCGGCGAGGTGCGCACCGTGTTGCTGAACGAGGCCACGCCGGTGATCAGTGGGCTGGCCATGGAGACGATCACCGAGACCATCATCACCGAGTCGACGATGATCGGGCACAACCCGACCACACCGGGCGGCGAGGGGCTCGGCGTCGGCACCACGAGGTCGATCGACGAGCTCGGCGAGCAGTCCCCCGGTGAGCGGGTGGTGTGCGTCGTGCCGCACGGCTGGGACTTCGACGACGTCGCCGCGGCGGTCGACGCCGCCGGGCGCAGCGGCGTGGAGGTCGTCGCCGCGATCCTGGCCGGCGACGACGCCGTGCTGGTCACCAACCGGCTGGTCCGGCCGATCCCCGTCGTGGACGAGGTCGCCGCAGTGGAGAAGGTGCCGCTGGGCATGCTGGCCGCGGTCGAGGTCGCGGCACCGGGGCGGACCATCCGGACCCTGTCGAACTCCTACGGCCTGGCCACCGTGTTCGGGTTGGACCCCGCGCAGACCCGGCAGGTCTCCCCGGTGGCCCGCGCACTGACCGGCAACCGCTCGGCAGTGGTCGTGCGCACGCCGACGGGGGACGTCACCGATCGGCGCATCCCGGTCGGCGAGCTGGTGCTGCGCGGCGCCGGCAAGACGCTGCGGGTGGACGTCGACGCCGGCGCCGAGGCGATCATGGACGTCGTCGGACGGGCGCAACCGCTCGACGACGCCCACGGGGAGCCGGGCACCCACGTCGGCGGCATGCTCGCGCAGGTCCGCGACACGATGGCCGACGTCATGGACCTCCCCGGGCAACCGGCCGTCCCGGTGTCGGAGATCGCCATCCGCGACGTGCTGGCCGTCGACACGTTCGTCCCGTCGGAGGTGCGCGGCGGGCTGGCCGGGGAGGTCGCCCTGGAGAACGCCGTCGCGCTCGCGGCGATGGTGCGCACCAGCCGCAGCCGCATGCAGCTGGTCGCCGACCTGGTGTCCGAGGGCCTGGGCGCAGCAGCCGAGATCGGCGGTGTCGAGGGGGAGATGGCGGTGGGCGGGGCGCTGACCACGCCCGGCGTCGACCGCCCGGTCGCCGTCCTCGACCTGGGGGGCGGCTCGACCGATGCCGCGCTGCTCACCCGCGAGGGCGAGTGCACGGCCGTGCACGTCGCCGGAGCCGGCGAACTGGTCACCAAGCTGATCGACTCCGAGCTCGCGCTGGGCGACCGGGAGGTGGCCGAGAGCGTCAAGTGGTTCCCGCTGGCGAAGGTGGAGAGCTTCTTCCACATCCGCCATGAGGACGGCACGGTGCAGTTCTTCGACGATCCGCTGCCGCCGCACGCCTACGCCCGGGTCGTGGTGCTGACCCCGGACGGGCCGGCGCCGGTGGGCACCCGGCACGGCCTGGACCACGTCCGCCGGGTGCGCCGCGAGGCCAAGCGGCGGGTGTTCGTGGTCAACGCCCTCCGGGCGCTGCGGCAGGTGGCACCGGGGGGCAACCTCCGGGCGCTGGAGTTCGTCGTCCTGCTCGGTGGGTCGGCGCTGGACTTCGAGATCCCGGACATGATCGCCGACGCGCTCGCCCCGCACGGGATCGTGTGCGGCACGGGCAACGTGCTGGGCACGGAGGGTCCGCGCAACGCCGTCGCCGCCGGCCTGGTCCGGGCGTACGCCGCCGGGCCGGCGCGGGCGGTGCAGGACGCGACGACGTGACCGGGTCGGGTGAGCGGCCGGCGGTGCTCGTGTACCGGCACCGGGGGGCCCCGTCGCGGGCGCTGCACGAGATCTGCGCGGGGGCGGAGGAGGAAGGGGTGCCGACCGAGGTCGTGGACGCCCCCGACGGCGGGGACGTGATCGCTCTGGCCCATGCGGCGGCGCTGGCGTCGCGGCTGGACGTCGGGATCGGGGTCGACGTGTCCGGCGCGGCGGCCGTGCACCACGGCAAGCTGCCCGAGCGCAACCCAGCGGCCACGGCGGGCCCCGACGCCTCCCCGGCGGACTGGCGCCGGGCCGGGCGGATCGGGGCCCGGGTGGTCAAGGGCCTTCCGCTGACGGAGGGCCCTCGACCGTGAGACCGGGTCCCGGCTCGCGAATCGGGGCTACAGGTACTGGCCGCCACCCGGACGGGCGTCGAGGCCGGGCTGCCCGTTGGCCGAGCCGCTGGGCAGCGCACGGCGGCGCATCTCCTCCAGCTGCGCGCGGGCGGCCATCTGCTGGGCGAACAGCGCGGTCTGGATGCCGTGGAAGACACCTTCGAGCCAGCCGACCAGCTGGGCCTGGGCGATCCGCAACTCGGCGTCCGAGGGCGTCTCCCCCTCGGTGAAGGGCAGGGTGATGCGCTCGAGCTCCTCGCGGAGCTCCGGCGCGAGCCCCGCCTCCAGCTCCTTGATCGAGGCGGCATGGATGTCACGCAGCCGGTTGCGGCTCGCGTCGTCCAGCGGGGCCGCCCGCACCTCCTCGAGCAGCTGCTTGATCATCGTGCCGATGCGCATGACCTTGGCGGGCTGCTCGACGAGGTCACCGATGCCGGTGCCGTCGTCGTGGCCCTCGCCGTCCGCCGGGTAGGGCATCGACCCGACGGGCTGCCCGTCGGGGCCCACGACGAGGACCTGCTGAGGGTGCTGCCCGCCGGTGCCTGGTGCAGTCATGACCCCCATCCTGCCCTCCGGCCGCTCGACCGGCCGCGGGGGGCGAGGCGGCCGGCGCCGGCCGCGGGTGCGGGCGCGCGACGGCTTGGGCGGACAGGTCGGCTGACTAGGCTGCGGCCCATGTCATCGGGGGCCGGCCGACTGGACGTGGCGCGCGTCCGCGGCTTGTTCCCCGGCCTGTCCGACGGTTTCGTGCACGCCGACGGCCCGGCCGGGTCGCTGGTCCCGGAGAGCGTGGTGCGCGCGGTCTCCCAGGCGATGCGGGTCCCCATCGCCAACCGAGGTGGGGTGTTCCCGTCCTCGGCACGCGCCGAGCAGTTGGTGTCCGGTGCCCGCTCGGCGGTGGCCGACCTGGTGGGCGGCGTGGCCTCGGGGGTGGTGCTGGGGGCCAACATGACCACGCTGACCTACGCGGTGGCCCGCGCGCTGGCCAAGCGCTGGCAGCCCGGGGACGAGGTCGTGGTCAGCCGGCTGGACCACGACGCGAACGTGCGCCCGTGGATCCAGCTGGCCGTCGAGACCGGCGTCGCGGTCCGGTGGGCCGAGGTGGACATCGAGACCGGCGAGCTGCCGGCCTGGCAGTACGACGAGCTGGTCACCCCGCGCACCCGGCTGGTCGCCGTCACCGCGGCCAGCAACGCGATCGGCACCCGCCCCGACATCGCCGCGATCGCCGAACGGGCCCACCGGGTCGGTGCGCTGGTCTACCTCGACGCCGTGCACGCCGCGCCGCACGTGCTGCTGGACAAGACCGCCCTCGGCGCGGACTTCGTCGCAGTGTCGGCCTACAAGTGGTGCGGACCGCACGTCGGCGCCGTCGTCGCCGACCCGGCGCTGCTCGAGCAGTTCTCGCCGGACAAGCTGGTGCCGGCGCCCGACCGGGTGCCCGACCGCTACGAGACCGGCACCCCGCCGTTCGAGCTCTATGCCGGCGTCGCCGCGGCCGTGGAGCACCTGGCCGCGCTCTACCCGGAGGGCGAGGGCACCCGCCGGCAGCGGCTGGCCACCTCCATGGCGGCGGTGGGGCGCTACGAGGGCGAGCTGTTCACGCAGCTGGACCGGGCGCTGCGCTCGATGCCGCACGTGCAGGTGCTCGGGTCGCCGGAGTACCGCACGCCGACGCTGTCGTTCACCGTCTCCCGGATGCGGCCGCGGCAGGTGACCCGCGAGCTGGCCCGGCGCAACGTGTGCGCCTGGGACGGCGACTACTACGCCCGCGAGCTGTTCGACGCGATCGGGGTCAACGAGACCGGCGGCGCGGTGCGGCTCGGGCTGCTGCACTACAACACCGTCGACGAGGTCGATCACCTCATCCAGAGCGTCGCCGACCTGCGCTGACTCCGGCTCAGGCGTCGGGGAGCAGCAGGACCTTGCCGATGTGGTCGCTGGCCTCCAGCAGCGCGTGCGCCTCGCCGGCCCGCGACATCGGCAGCCGGCGGTCCACGATCGGGCGGACGACGCCGCGCTCGACGTCGGGCCACACGTCGTGCCGCACGGCCGCGATGATCTCGGCCTTGCCGCCCGGTCCGGTCGCCGGCCGGGAGCGCAGCGTCGTCGCGGCGATCGAGGCCCGCTTGCGCATGAGCACGCCCAGGTCGAGCTCGGCCCTGGTGCCGCCCTGCATGCCGATGCCGACCAGCCGGCCGCCGCCGGCCAGCACGTCGACGTTCCGGGCCAGGTACGTGGCGCCCATGATGTCCAGGACGACGTCCGCGCCGTGCCCATCGGTGGCGCTCATGACCCGCTCGACGAAGTCCTCGTCCCGGTAGTTCACCAGGATCTCGGCACCCAGTTCCCGGCAGAAGGCGAGCTTCTCCGCGCTGCCGGCCGTGGTCGCCACCCGGGCCCCGGCCCGCACCGCGAGCTGGATGGCCATCGTGCCGATGCCGCTGCCTCCACCGTGCACGAGGAAGACCTCGCCCTCGCGCAGCCCGGCCAGCATGAACACGTTGGACCAGACGGTGCAGGTCACCTCGGGGAGCGCGGCCGCGGTGGCCAGCTCGACGCCCGAGGGGCGGGGGAGCAGCTGCCCGGCCGGAACGGCGACCCGCTCGGCGTACCCGCCTCCGGCCAGCAGCGCGCAGACCTCGTCGCCGACCGACCAGCCGGTCACCCCGGGGCCGACCTCGCTGATGATGCCGCTGCACTCCAGGCCGAGCACCTCGCTGGCGCCCGGGGGCGGCGGGTAGTGGCCCTGCCGCTGCAGCAGGT
>JAOPWG010000474.1 GCA_025965775.1 Modestobacter sp.
CCGGCGAGGTGTCGGAGGAGGCGGTCGCCTCGATGACGACGCTCAACGCCGAGGCCGGCCGGGCCGCCGTGGCCGCGGGGATCCGGGCCGGCACCGACGTCACCGGGTTCGGGCTGCTCGGCCACCTCTACAAGATGGCCCGGGCCAGTGGCGTGACCGCGGTCGTCGACGCCGCCGCCGTCCCGTACCTGACCGGCGCCCGCCAGGCGCTGGCCGACGGTTGGGTCTCCGGCGGCACGCGGCGCAACCTGGACTGGGTCCGCCCGCACACCGACCTGTCGGCGGTCAGTGAGGACGAGGCGCTGCTGCTGGCCGACGCGCAGACCTCCGGCGGGCTGCTGCTGGGCGGCGAGGTGCCGGGCGCCCCGGTGATCGGTGAGTTCGTGGAGCAGCAGGAGTTCACCGTCATCGTGAGGTGAGTACGGCAGCAAGATGAGTTCGTGTGTATAGACCCACCTGCCGCCTACGAGGTGCCGCTCGGCATTTCGGCGGGCGTGATGGCGTCAGCGGTGGTGACGCGAGGCTCGACGGCCCGGCTGACGACCCAACGGTGCTTGCCGATCTTGCGGTCCCTGGTGAAGCCGAGCTTCTCGTAGGTCGACAGGGTCCCGTTGAAGAGGAAGCCCGCGGGCACCGACGCGGCGTCTTCGGGGTAGCCCTCGACCGTGCCACCGCCGAGCTGGGCGATGAGGTCCAGCGCGCCGGCCAGGCCCGCGGTGGCCACGCCCCGGCGGCGCTGCCCCCTGCCGACGTAGCAACAGGCGATGCGCCAGTCGGGCGGTTCGGACTGCCCCTTTTCGTAGGCGGCCCGGCTCTTGATCCTGGGGAGTTCGTCGGGCACGCCGAACTGGCACCAGCCCACGCATTCGTCTCCGTCGAAGACGAGTGCGGCATGCGTGGTTCCGGCACGCACACGGTTCAGCTTGCGCTCGCGGTTGAGGGCTGCCGTGGAGTGCTTGCCCACACCTTCGGGATGGAAGCCCATGCACCAACAGCCGCCGAAGACGCCGCCGTTTCGCTCGACGAGCTCCGCGAACGCGGGCCAGGTCGACTCGTCAAGCGCCCGGCAGGTGAACGTGGACCACGACATGCGGGAATGCCTCCTACGACTTCTCGCCTCGCGGGTTTATACACACCGACTCATCTTGCTGTCGCACTCATCGTGAGGTGAGTACGGCTGACAAGGGATATGACCGGCCAATCACTGAAGCAGTTCCTGGCCGACAGCGGGGTTGCCGTGGCCGGTCATGAAGGGCTACGACCGCGGGAGCACATGGCCAGGGCGCCGGCCGGATCCGCTGGGGGCGACGCGCGCGTCGGCGGTCGCTGTCGCGCCGAAAGACTGCCCGCACACGTTGCCCCCCGGGCAGCGCCTTGTTGACCACGCCGAGTGGGGGTGTTTGGCAGGAACCCGACGTCGTGGCGAGTGACGACCACCGCCGGCGAGGTGCTCGGCTACATCGCGGTGGACACGCCGCGCGAACGCGACGGAGTGGTGTTCCGGTCTCCCATGCCAACACGGACCGGCAGATTCCGACCCGCCGGTCTGATCCTGCCCTTTCCTGCGGTCAACCGAGCGGCAGGGAGACGAGGACCGACGTCCCGGCTCCGACGGGGCTCTCCACGAGAATCGTTCCTCCCAGCGCCTCCACCCGGTCGCACAGGCCGACGAGACCCGAGCCTCGGGATGGGTCCGCGCCGCCGACGCCGTCATCGGAGATCGCCAGGTGCAGCCTCCCGTTCAGTTGCTCGACCGCCACGCACACGGCCGAGGCGCGGGCGTGCCTGGCGGCGTTCGTGAGCAGCTCGGAGACGATGTAGTAGCTCGCCAGCTCGATGTGCGCCGCGAACCGCGCAGACGTCTTGATCTCCAGCTCCACCGGAATCGCCGAGCGGCGGGAGAGGGCGCGCAAGGCCGCCGCGAGGCCGCCGGTGGACAGGATCGCGGGATGGATCCCGCGCGAGATCTCGCGCAACTCGTCGAGCGCGGCCGTCACTCCGTTCGCCGCGCGAGCCAGCTCTGTCCGCAGCTCGTTGATTCCCGTCGTGGCGTCGCCTGCCCCGGCGCGCAGCTCCAACGCCAGGGAGACGAGTCGCTGCTGCGCCCCGTCGTGCAAGTCGTGCTCGATACGGCGACGGGCTTCGTCCGCGGCCGTGACGATGCGGGCGCGCGACGCGTTGAGCTCGGCGCGGGCGACGGCATTCGAGATCGCTGTCGCTACGAGCTCGGCGAAGCCCATGAGCCGGGACTCCGTGTCCCCGGGAAACGGATCGGGCGCGGTTGAGCTGGCGAGGATCGCGCCCCAGACGCGTCCGTCGACGAGGATCGGCGCGCCCACAGTTGACCGGGGCGTGGCCCCCAGGGTGCCCGCCAACTCGACGACCGGCCCGGAAAGGCCCTGGTAGGTGTCGATGCGGCTGGGGCGACCCAACTGCTCCACCAGGGCTGCGACGCTGTCGCCTTCGAGTTCGACGCGTGTGCCGACCGGCAGCTTGCTGCCTTCGGTCGTCCAATAGGCGGCAACGGTCATCGTCCCCTCCGGCTCGTACCGGCAGACGGTCCCGCGAGCCGCACGGAGGAGGCGGGCTACTTCCTCGGCCACCGCCGCGAAGATCTCTTCCGCCGTCGCCTGGCCGGCCACCAGCGTCGCAACCCGCCGCAACGCGGCCTGCTCCTCGGCGAGGCGGCTGAGCTCGAGCTGCGCTCGACGCCAGTCCGTCAGGTCACCGGGATCATCCATCGCAACGTCCTGGATGACGGATGCCGGGATCCCCTCGAGCCGCGGGCTCCCACCGCTGGCCTCGGGGATCGCGCGGACCACGTAGGCGTCGCCGCCGTCGAGCGCCTCCGCGAATCCGGGTCGGCCGCCCGGGAGGACGATGGTGCCCCCACCAGGAGGAACCTCGATCCGCGCGGCACGGAGCAATCCGTCCGGATGATCTGTGATGACCCGGCCGCTGCGACTGACGAGCGCCATCTTGCCCCGGGCGGTTGCCATGAGTTCCAGGTAGCGGACACGCAGTCGCGCGTCGCGAGCCTGCGCCCGCACGCGCAGATCGGCCTCGACGGCGCGCGCGGCTGCGAGGGCTGCGGGGAGGCTCTGCGGATGCGCCGTGGCCATCAGCCCGGTGAGATCGATGACTCCGAGCAGCCGACCGTCTTCGGGATCGTGGACCGGGACGGCGGAGCATGTCCAGCCGTGGACGATCTCGCTGAAGTGCTCGGCCCCGTGAACCTGCACGGGGTGGTCGGTGGCCAGTGCGGTCCCGATGGCGTTCGTGCCTGCGCCGGTCTCGTTCCAGAGAGCACCCTCGACGAAGTTCATCGCGTCGGCCGCCGCCGAGCGAACCTTCGCGTTGCCGTCGAGCCATAGCAGTAGGCCGTCCGCGCCACTCACGACGATCAGCTCCTCGCTGTCGTCCGCGACAGGCCCGAGCCAGCGGCGAATCAGCGGCGCGGCTACCTCGAGCGGATGGGCACGCCACCGCTCCCGGACGTCACGGCGATCCGCGAGCAGCGTCGGCGCGCGGGAACGGGAGGGGTCAATGCCGGCGACTTGGGAGCGGTGCCAGGATTCGGCGATCGGCAGGCGTACGTCGGCGAGGCGACCGCCACTGAGGTAGTCGTCCCAGATCCGCCGAAGCTCACGCGCCTGCAGCCAGGGTGAGGCCGCCGCATGGACTGCAACCCAGGGATTGGTAGGCATTTGCCGACCTTCCGTCACGCCGCCCTGATGCTAGCGCGCGCAACGCGCCATGCCGCACGACCGGCGGCGCCTCGACGAGGGCGAGGTCGCCGCGCCGTCGCGCCGCCGCGCCCTATGCCGGCGGGGTAGGAGATGCCCTCATCAGGGCACGGCTTCCTGACCGCCCTCGCCGACCGCCGGCGGGCGATGGCCGCGTTCGGGCCCAACTGATTCGCCCCGGTGACGGGCACGGCTGGACGTCCCGCCCGACGGCGCCTTCGGCGGCCGGCTCATGCCGGTGGTCCCGCTGATGGTCAGCGCCGCCACCGGCGCCCTGCTCGTGCCGCACACGCCCGCCGGCCAGGGAGCGGCCGAGCCGGGGGACGGCACCTGGCCGCGGTGCGGGCCGGAGGGTCGCAGTGTGGTCGCCGTCGCAGGCACGCGGCCGCTCCGTTAACTTCCACCCATGCTCGCAGCCTTCGTCTCGACGCCCGCCCCGAAGGACCCGCTCTCCGTGCTGGAGGTCGGCGACCGCCCCGCGCCCCAGGCACCGGAGGGCTGGACGACGATCGATGTGAAGGCCGCCTCGCTGAACCACCACGACCTGTTCAGCCTGCGCGGGGTGGGGCTGCCGGCCGAGCGGATGCCGATGATCCTGGGCTGCGACGCCGCCGGGCTGGACCCCGACGGCAACGAGGTCGTCGTCCACGCGGTGATCGCGTCCCCGGGCTGGACCGGTGACGAGACCCTGGACCCCAAGCGCAGCCTGCTGTCCGAGGTGTACCAGGGCACGCTGGCCGAGCAGGTCGTCGTGCCCACGCGCAACGTCGTCCCCAAGCCGGCCGAGCTGTCCTTCGCCGAGGCCGCCTGCCTGCCGACGGCCTGGCTGACCGCCTACCGGATGCTGTTCGTCCGCTCCGGGCTGCGCCCGGGCTCGACCGTGCTGGTGCAGGGTGCCAGCGGTGGTGTCGCCACCGCGCTCATCCGGCTGGGCAGCGCCGCGGGCTACCGGATGTGGGTGACCGGGCGCAGCGAGGAGAAGCGGACGGCGGCCCTCGCGCTCGGCGCGGACCAGGCCTTCGAGACCGGCGCCCGGCTGCCCGAGCGGGTCGACGGGGTGATGGAGACCGTCGGTGAGGCGACCTGGTCGCACAGCATCAAGTCGCTCAAGCCCGGCGGGGTGCTGGTCACCTGCGGCGCGACGACCGGCTTCAACCCCGGCGCCGAGCTGAACCGGGTCTTCTTCACCCAGCTGTCGGTGATCGGCTCGACGATGGGCACCCGCGACGAGCTGGATTCGCTCATCCAGATGTGCCGGGTCACCGGCGTCCGGCCGGAGATCGACGTCGAGCTGCCGCTGTCGCAGGCCCGGGAGGGCTTCGAGCGGATGCTCGAGGGCCGCACCGCCGGGAAGATCGTCTTCACCCTCTGACGGGAGCGGCGGTCAGGACCGGGCGGCGAGCCGCTTCTCGATCCTGGCCGCCACGCCGGCCTGGTCCTTGACCGGCAGGTACGCCAGCGCGGGGACCAGTTCCGGCAGCCGGGACTTCTGCGTGGTGAACGCGCGGAAGACCAGGCCGGCGGTCACGCCGTGATCGGGACGGTGCACGACCTCGACAGGGTCCCCCGCCCCGATCTCCCCGGTCTGCAGGACCCGCAGGTAGGTGCCGCTCGCCCCGTGCGCGGTGAAGCGCTTGACCAGCTGGTCGACGCCCCAGAAGCGGGCGAAGTTGGCGCACGGGATGCGCGGCGCGGTGACCTCGAGCACCGCCGTCCCGACCTGCCAGCGCTCACCGAGGACGGCGCCGGTGAGGTCCAGGCCCGTCGTCCGCAGGTTCTCCCCGAAGCGGCCCGGCGGCAGCTCCCGGTCCAGCTCGGCGGCCCACCAGTCGGCGTCCTCCTGGGCGTAGGCGTAGACCGCCTGGCCCTCCCCACCGTGGTACTTGCGGTTGACCTGGACGTCGCCGGCCAGACCCAGCTCACCGACGGCGACCCGGGCGACCACCGGCTTCTTGTCGATGCCGCTACGGCCGGGCCGGCGGTCGGGCAGCGGCAGAAGGTCGGCCCCGGAGACGCAGACCGCCTCGACCCCGCCGGAGGTCGGCAGGATCACTTCTTGGAGGCGGTCGACTCGTTCGTGGAGAGCGCGGCGACGAACGCCTCCTGGGGGACCTCGACGCGGCCGACCATCTTCATCCGCTTCTTGCCCTCCTTCTGCTTCTCCAGCAGCTTGCGCTT